>JBEKYH010000001.1:0-33706 GCA_049511115.1 Tepidisphaeraceae bacterium
GGCTTTGTGGTTTCCGACCTCGGCGGCGTCAACACCATGGTGCAGAGCCAAAAGGGGCAGATGAGCGTCTTGGACGCCGTGGCCAAGTCCGTCAGCGCCGGCTGCGATTTCTCCGACAAGGAGTTCATGGACAACATCCCCGCCGCGGTGACACAGGGCAAGCTATCCGAGGATCGCCTCGATGATGCCGTCTTCCGTGTCATGCGCGTCCGCTTCCGTCTGGGGGAATTTGATCCGCCGGCAATGGTTCCCTATAGCAAGATCACCACGGACGTTATTTGCAGCCCCGAGCATCGCGCGCTGTCACTCAAGATCGCCCATGAATCGATCGTGCTGCTGAGTAACAAGGACAACTTCCTGCCGCTGGATCGGAGCAAGCTCAAGACGATTGCAGTCATCGGGCCGCATGCCAATATCTTCACGGCCGGCGGATACAGCGGGAAAGCGCTTAATCCGGTGACGCCGTTGCAGGGGATCAAGAATCGCGCGGGCGCGGGGATTCAGATTCTCTACACCCAGGGCGGGCAGATCACCACGGGCGGACGGCGCGGCGGGCCGCCTTTCGATGCCGCGGCGGAACTCGCCAACGCCGTGGATATAGCGAAGAAGGCTGACGTAGCCATCCTCTACGTCGGCACCAGCCTCGCCGTCGAGGCCGAAGACCGCGATCGCACCGCGCTCGGCCTGCCCGGCAATCAGCAGCAGCTTGTGGATGCGGTGATTGCCGCCAATCCGAAAACCGTCGTCGTGGAAATGAACGCCGGCCCGTTGGCCGTGCCGTCCATCGCGCAGAACGCTGCCGCGTTAGTCGAAGCCTGGTGGGGGGGCGAGGAAGGCGGCAACGCCATGGCGGATGTTCTCTTTGGCGATGTCAATCCCAGCGGTCACATGCCCCTGACGGTCTACGCCTCGGCCGACCAGGTTCCGCCGCAGGATGAATACGACATTTCCAAAGGCTTCACCTACATGTACCTCAAGGACAAGCCGCTCTTCGCGTTCGGCCACGGCCTGAGTTACACGCAGTTCAAATATGACAATCTGCAATTTGCGTCCAAGGCGATCAAAGATGACGGCACGGTGAGCGTTAGCTTCGACATCTCCAACACCGGCCAGCGCGCCGGCGATGAAGTCGCCCAGTTATACGTCCATCAGGTGAAATGCAGCGTGGTGCGCGCCGCCAAGGAACTCCGCGGGTTTCAGCGCGTCTCCCTCCAGCCCGGCGAGAAGAAGACCATCACGCTTCAGGTGCCCGCTGAAAAGCTGGCCTTTTATGATGAAACCGTCCACAAGTTCGTCGTTGAGCCGGGCATGTTCGACGTGATGGTCGGCAGCGCCTCGGACGACATTCGCCTGGCGGACCAGATTGAGGTCACAAAATAGTTCGCTCGCCACTTTGCCTGCCGCCTCCAACGCGTTGATGCCATTGGAGGTATAAGTGATTGGCAGCCTTGAATTAGCCCCGTCTACGGTCTTTGTGCGCCTGCGCTAAATGCGAACGGAGAAGGATCATGAAAAGCTTGCGTGTGTTTCTCTGCTGTTTCTTCGTGATGGTCGGCACATCGAAGGTCCTCGCCGCCGGTGACACGGCGCAGCTTCAGCAGGCGTTCGATCAGCCTGCCGATAACACGAAGATTAAAGTCCGCTGGTGGTGGTACGGGCCGGCGGTCACTAAGCCGATGATCGACCACGAATTAGAGACCATGAAGGCCGGCGGAATCGGCGGATTCGAGGTGCAGCCGACCTATCCGCTTTCAGTGGATGGCGAGTTGCCGGGCGTTCACAACATCAAGTTCCTCTCTCCCGAATTCTTTGACATGCTCAATTACACGGCCGCCAAAGCCAAGGAACTGGGCCTGAGCATGGAACTGACCATGGGCAGCGGCTGGCCCTATGGCGGGCCGATGTTCACGGCCTCCGAGGGGGCGGGAAGAATCCTCACCCAAAACGGCAGCGCTCCTGCCGGCGCCAAAACGGTTCCTCTTCCCGAGCCATTGAGAGACGGGCAAACACTCGTTGCCGCGGCTGCCATCCCGTCCGGCGCGGCGGTCAATCCGAGCACCGTGCGAGCCATGAAGATCGTGGACGGCGTCGCCCAGGTTCCCGACGGCATGACCGGGCCGATCGACGTGCAATTTTACATCTCCGGCCGCACCGGAATGCAGGTCAAGCGACCGGCCATGGGCGCTGAGGGGAATGTGATCGACCATCTCAGCAAATCGGTCGTGGACAAATTCATCCAGGAAGTGGCCGAGCCGGAAATCAAAGCCTGCGGGGACAATCCGCCGCATTCCATTTTCTGCGACAGCCTGGAAGTCGGCGGCGAGGACTGGACGGATAATTTACTGGCCGATTTCCAGCAGCGCCGCGGGTATGACTTGACGCCTCTCCTGCCGGCGCTGTTTGTCGATACGTTCCCCAAGGCCATGGACATCCGCCATGACTGGGGACATACCCTGACCGACGATTTTGACGACTATTTCAATAAGCAGATGACCGCGCTGGCTCATAAGTATCACACGCTCTTCCGCGAGCAGGCGTACGGTTCTCCGTCGGCGGCGCAGTATGTTTATACCGACACGGACCTTCCCGAGGGCGAGCAATTCACGTGGCGATCGTACGGCAACACGCGCTACGCCGCGTCGGCGACGCACCTGATGGGCGTGCCGGTCAATTCGTCGGAGACTTTCACCTGGCTGCATCAGGTCGTCTTCCGGGCCACGCCGCTGGACATCAAAGCCGAAGCCAGCCTCCATTTCCTGCAGGGAGTCAATCAGATTTCCTGCCACGGCTGGCCGTCCACCGCGCCGGGCGTGAGCTATCCCGGCTGGAGCTTTTACGCGGCGGCCGTTTTCAATGATAAGAACCCCTGGTTCATCGCCATGCCGGATGTGGCCAAATACCTGCAGCGCTGCAGCAGCATGTTGCGCCAGGGCCAGCCGGCCAATGATGTTGCCCTTTATCTGGCCGACTCCGACGCCTGGGCCAGTTTCACACCCGGGAGCATCAGCGTTACCGGTGACACGGCGCGCTATATCGGCAATTCCGTCGGCACGATCATCGACGCCGGCTACAACATGGATTTCTTTGACGATGGAATGCTCGATCGCCTGGGCAAAGTGGATGGCGGATCGCTGGCGTTCGGCGCTTTGAAATACAAGATTGTTATCCTGGTGGGCGCGCAGCGGGTTCCGCTCACCACCATGCGCCAACTGGAAACAATGGCCAAAAACGGCGGCACTGTCGTGGCCCTTCATAGCGTGCCGACCGTCGCGCCGGGATACCTGGCCACCGAAGCCGATCAGCAGGAATTCCAGGGCATCGTGAAGCGCCTGTTCACCGATCCCAATGCAACCGGCCTTGTCGTCCAGAACGACGGCGACCTTGCCGCGGCTCTGCATAAGCGCCTTGCCCCTGATGTCGCGTTTTCGCCTGGCAGCCCTGATCTTGGCGTTGTTCATCGCCATGCCGACGGGGGCGAGGCGTATTTCATTGCCAACACGGGCAATACGCCCAAGACCATGACGGCAACCTTCCGCGTCGAAGGAATGAATGCCGAAGAGTGGGATCCGACATCCGATACGGTGAAGCCTGTTGCGGTGATCGACCATCCCGCCGGCGGCGAGACCATTTCCATGAACCTCCCCGCCTACGGCACGACTTTCATCGTCTGGACCAATCGGTCATTGCCCGCCACGACCACCGGCGCCGTGGCGGCTGTGCCCGCGCCTCTGGACCTGAGCAACAACTGGAACGTCGCCTTCAGCGATATGTACGGTGACGTGCCGAGCCCGGAGACGATGGACACGCTCCACTCCTGGACCGACGACGCGGCGACCAAAGGCTTTTCCGGCGTGGGAAGTTACACCAAGACGGTTACCGTTACTCCCGACATGCTCGCCCCGGGGGTGAAACTCACCATGACTTTCGGCGATGGCAAGCCCCTCGCCCGCGCCGGCGGGCGCGGGGGCAGCGGGACCCTGGCCTTGATGGATTCGCCCGTCCATGAAGCGGCCGTTGTCTACATCAATGGCAAGCAGATCGGCTCCGTCTGGGCGCCGCCGTACACGCTCGACGTGACCGGCGCGCTAACGCCGGGCGACAACCAGATGCGCATTGACGTGGGCAATCTGGCCATCAATTACATGGCCACCCACGGATTCCCCAATTACAACCTGCAGGCAATTCGCGCCAAATTCGGAAATCGCTTTGATCCGCAGGGAATCCAGAATCTTCAGCCGATTGCGGCGGGCCTGGTGGGACCCATTAAGATTGTGGCCAGAGGTGGGAATTACTGACATGGCAAGGACATTTGATGAACTGGTAAAGCGGACGACGACCAAGCATACGCGGGAGCTTGCGGCCAAGCGGACGCGAGAACTGCTTGGTGAACTGCTGATCAGCGAGGTGCGCAGACTAAGCGGTAAGAGCCAGCGTCAGTTGGCGCGGGAGCTTGGGATCAAGCAGCCGAGCCTGTCCAAGCTGGAAAAGCAGTCGGATATGCAGATTTCGACGTTGCGCCGCATCGTGGCAGCGCTGGGCGGGGAACTGGAAGTATTTGCTCGGTTTCCCAAGGGCAGTGTCAAGATTGACCAGTTTGAAAAAACGAGCCGTTTGCGTGGTCATTCCATTCCGTCCGAATTGCAGCTCGTATGAAGACAGCAACCCGGAAGCTGTCGCATAAACAAACTCGGGATGTTTGTACGCAGCCTAACGATCATCCGCCGCGAGCGGGCGTCGGAGCCGCCCCAGCTCCTCCCCGGCGCGCGCCGCCTCGCCCGCCACCGCTCCGCGGGTCGGGGGGAAGCTTGAAGGCATCGGGCATGGGATCGGGATGACTCGGATCAAACGTTCCCGCGTCGTCGCGCAGGTATTTGACCAGGTCCAGCTTATCCTGCTTGATCCCCTCCACGACGCAGCGCGACAGCAGGTATCCGCCGTAGGTATTGGGATGGGTGCCGTCGTTGAAGGCGCGGCCGACCAGACTGGGACCCAGGGCGAGGTAGACGTCGATGCTCATGCCGTTGAGGTCGATCGCGGGGCAGCCGAATTCCGCCGCCGCTGCCAGCGCCGCCTTGGGATACGCGCCAAGGCTGTCGGCCGTTTTGCTGTCGGATCGACGGCCCATGGCCGACACGATCACCGGCGTCGCCCCCTTGGCCTTTGACTCAGCGGCATATTGTTTGAGCAGGTCTTTGAACTCGGTGTCGGCGGGGGCGTAGGTCGATGAAAAATCCTCGTCGGGATAAATGTTGTTGTTGCCGCTCTTCTTCATGTCGTTGGTGCCGAATTGCATGAAGACGTAGTCGCCCGGCTTGAGTTGGCTGAGGATTTTGTCCCACCTCCGCTCCGCCGGCCGCCGGAATGCCTTGAGCGTCTCCCCGCTCTCGGCGTGATTGGAGACGGCCACATCCGCTGTGAACCAGCGCGGCAGGCTCTGGGCCCACGATCCGCCCGGCTCGGTCGGCTGGTCGGTGACGGTGGAGTCGCCGATGACGTAGACCGTCGGCACGTTTACCTGGTCAATGGATATTTGCCTCACGGAAGGATGATCGCCGCTGAATTCCAGGGTGAGCTTGTTGTCCCAGTTGAGCGAGCCGATTTCGCGGCTGTCCAGCCCGACCGCGCCGCCGGTGGAAATTTCCGGCCGGCGCACGTTGACGGCGAATGATTCCGACTTCGATTCTCCCGCGGCGGTGTGAATCTGTTCCAGCATTAGGCGGCGCGATTCCGCCTTGACGGTGGTGGTTGAGTCGGCCGCGCCGCCCAGAACAACGGTGACCTTGTAATTGCCTTCGGGAACGGCAACGGAAAAATAGAACGGTTTGCCGCTGGAGTCGTCCTGTTTCGTTCCCAGATCAAATCCAAACCCCGCATCCGCGGAGTAAACCGCACTTTCAGGGACGGTGAGCGCCTTGGCGTTGTCTGAACCATTGGCGCCAAATACGAAACTGGCCGGCATTGGCATCTCAGCGGCAACGACAGCCGGGCAAAATGGCAGCATGGCCAACGCGGCCAGAGAGACGGCGGTTTGAAGCTTCATCATCGCGGTGTGCTCCGGTAGGTTCAAAGGGCTGGGCGGCTGATATTCTCAGCGCGGCGGGGCGTTATCGGATTTCTTCAAAAACCCGGTCGTCACAAGCCATTCCTGGAAGCGGAAGGGCCATTCATTGGAAGCGGCCGTGCTGCGCGGTCGATAGCCGAAACCGTGGCCGGTCTTGGCGTAAATGTGCAGCTCGACGGGCACGTTGGCGCGCTTAAACAGAAGATAAACGTTGGGCATGCCTTCTGAAATGTCAGGGCGATCATTGGCGCCGCAGAGGAGAAACGCGGGCGGCGAGTCCTTGGTGGGCACAATGGCCTTGGAGTTGCCGGGATACATCAGGCCCTGGAATGCGGGCTTGCAGCCGAAGCGGTCGATCGGGTCTGTTGCATCCGAGGCGCCGTCATCGTGTTTCTCGACGAGGAGATTGACCAGTTCGCCGCCGGCGGAGAATCCAATGATTCCCAGTTTAGCCGGATCAACGTTCCACTCGGCGGCGCGGCTTTCCACCAGCCGCATGGCCCGCTGCGTGTCGCCAAGTTCGTCGTCCATGGTGTAGGTGGAACCCTTTTCTCGGGAGAGGCGATAGGTCAGGACGAATCCGGCGATGCCGCGGTCGGCGAGCCATTGGCCGACGTAGCAACCCTCGCTGTCATAGGAGAGCTGGTAGTGCCCGCCGCCGGGGGCGATGAGCACGCCCACGCCGGTGGCATGGGCCTTGTCGGGCAGGAAGACGGTGATGCTCGGCTTGTTGACGCCGGTCACCACGCGCTCGCCGTTGGCGCCGACCTTCACATTTTCGTCAGCCGTCTTTCCCTCGGCGTGCGGTGCGCCGCCGGGCCAGAGCAGCAGCACCGGGGGTCCGTCGGCCGCCCTCACAGTGGTCGCCGACAGCATCACCAGGGCCGACAGCAAGGCTGCGATTTTCATTCGTTGTTCCTCCCGCTCGCGGGACTTTAGATATTGGCGAGTCGTCCGGTCGAATCGCCGAAGCGCGCCAGGCCGCCTGCGCCCATTTTGTCCATCAGGCTGAGATAAAGATTGGTGACGGGCGTGGATTGATGCTGAATGTAGCGCCCGGGCGTCAGCGCTCCGCCCCCTGCGCCGGCGAGAATAATCGGCAGATTCGTGTGCGTGTGCCGGTTGCCATCGGCATGGCCCGAGCCGTAGATAATCATTGAATTGTGCAGCAGCGAATTACCGTCAACGTCCTGGGTCTGGTCCATCTTGTTCAGGAAGTAAGCCAGTTGCTGGACATACCAATGATCGATCACGCAGGTTTTGGCGATCAAATCAGGTTGATTGCGATGGTGCGTGCAGAAGTGGTGGCCCTCGGGAATGCCGATCTCGTTGAAATCGCGGTTGTTTCCATCTCCGGAAATCATGAACGTCGCGACGCGGGTGTTGTCGGTCAGGAAGGCCAGATGGAGCATGTCGAAGTTCAGGCGGACGTATTCGGTGAAACTGGCCGGGATGGCGGCGTCGGGCGTGGGGGCATCGCCGGCGGTGTGTTTGGCGTAGGATTTTTCGATGCGCTCAATGCGCTGTTCGATCTCGCGCACGTTGGTGAGGAACTGGTCGAGCTTGTGGTTGTCGCCGCCGGAGATTTGCCGCTGAAGGCTCTGCGTGTCTTCGGCCACAAAGTCGAGAATCGACTGCTGCTGGCGCTGCCGCATGATGAGGTTTTGTGTGCGATCCTTGGGGGAGCCGGCGCCGAAGAGACGCTCGAAAAGCAGGCGGGGATTCACCTCGGGGGTCATCGGCGTGGTGGGGGAGCTCCAGGCCAGGTTGTGCTCGTAAATGCAGCTATAGCCGGTGTCGCAAGCGCCGGCGTTGCGGACCGTGTCGCAGGAGATTTCCAGGGACGAGTAGGGGGTGACATGGCCGACGTTCTTGGCAATGACCTGATCGAAGGAAATTCCCGAATAATAGTCGCGGCCGGCAGTCTTCTTGATGCGCACGCCGGAAAGGAAGGTGCTGTTGGCGCGGGCATGGTCGCCGCCGCCGTCAGGGCCGGGGTTGGCGGACACGTCGTCCAGGCCGCCGAGAATCTGCATCTTGTATTTGAGCGACTCCAGGGGCTCCATGGTCTTATTGAGCGCGAAGGTCTCGCCGGCGCCGGTGGGCCACCAGTTGGCGGGGATGGCGCCATTGGGGAAGTAGATGACGGCGGTGCGAAGGGGAGCGCCTGTGGCGGTTACCGCGGCGCCGGCAGCGCCCGAGGCCGCTGCACCCGCCGCCGCTTCGCTCGTGGCCCCGGAGGCCGCCGAAACCAGCGGCCGAGGCAGCAGTGATTCCAAAGCCGGAAGGGCGATGCAGACACCCAGGCCCTTTAAAAAACGCCGGCGGTTCATGGCGTGAAATCGCTCGGCTCGCACGTCACGGTTTGACCGGGGGGAGTTTGTATGGGACGGGTTCATCTGGTGCCTTCCGCTAAGACCGATGGTTTAGCAACACGCTGTTCCTGAAACGGCGCAGAATCAATGACGCCGAGCAACAACGTGGAGAACCGACCGTCATTGTGGTCGAGTTGATCCACGATATTATCGATTGTCGGCATATCATAATACTCCATTCCACGTCCTGTCGCGTAGGTCAGCAATTTTTCCGTGAGGCAGCGGTAAAACTCATCGAGATGATTGTTTACCAGCGCCTTCTTCAAGTCGCTGACGTCCTTGAACTTTTCGCCGGTGATGAGCTGGCCGCTGGCATCGATGGGCTGATCGAGCTCCTGCTTGCGATATAACCCTTCGGCGTTGAAGTTCTCCATGGCCAGACCCAGTGGGTCCATACGATCATGGCAGGAGGCGCATTGGGGGTTGGCCCGGTGCGCAGCCAGGATTTCGCGCAGGGTCGGCTGTTTGTCCTTGAACTGATTCGCCGCCAGCTCAAGGGGCGGAATATCGGGCGGGGGCGGGGGGGCGGGAGCGCCAAGGATGTTCTCCAGCACCCATTTACCCCGCTTAACGGGTGAAGTGCGGGTTGGATTGGAAGTCACCATCAGCGTGGAGCCCATCGTCAAGGCCCCACCCCGCAGCGTGCTGGGGTCCACGGTCACTTTGCGCATCTGCTGGCCGGTTACGCCGGGGATGTTGTAGAACTGGGCCAGCGTCTGATTGAGGAAGGTATAGTCGCTGTCGAGGAATTCCTTGACGCTCCGGTCGTTGTGCATGACATACGCGAAATAAGCCTGGGGTTCCTGCTCCAGGGCCGTCCGCACGGGGGCGGGCAGTTGAGTCGCGATGGGAACAGTGACGCCTTCACGCAACATGATCTCATGGGGATTGATCGGGACGGCAGCCACTTCGCGGGACTGGAGCCATTGGCCGGTAAAATTCTCGACCAGGTTTTGCGAGCGCGGATCGGCCAACATGCGATTGATCTGAGCCTGCAGGTTCGCGCGCAACTCCCCGCGCGCCGCCAGGTTGGATAGCTCATCGTCGGGCATGGTTGACCAGAGGAAGTAAGACAGTCTCGAAGCCAGCGTGTACTCATCGCACTTGGCAAACGGACTATTTCCCTTTAGAGGCTCGGCGGCTTCGACACGGTAGAGGAATCGGGGCGAGGCCAATATTGCCACCATGGCCTGGGCGACGCCTTTTTCGAAGGTGCTATCGGGGGCATCGCCGGCGGAGACGGCAATATCAACCAGGCGGTTGATGGTTTCGTCGGGCACCGGGCGGCGAAAAGCCTTGGTGGCGAAGGGAAGCAGAATTTCCCGGGCGTATTGGCGGCGGCCCTGGTCGTCCTGGGGAACCTGGGCCCGGGGGAAGAACTTCTTGTATCCGGGCGAAGCCACCCAATATGCCTGGTCACGCGGGCCTTCAAGACGCACCTTTAGCACGCGGAAAGATACGGTGGGTGGAGGCTGCGGGGGGAAATTGCCCCTGCCCGCGCCACCCCGGCCGGTTTTGGCAGCGCCCGCGGCCCCGGCCCCTCCCCGGGGCGCGTTTCCGCTTCCGTTGGCCGGCTTTGCCGCGCCCCCAAGAGGAGGTTGCGACGTGTCCGCGTTGGCGGATTTGGGTGAACCCGCCGCATCAGGCGGGGCCGCGTCTGCGGTGGCTGGTTTTGGCGCTTCCGCAAGGGCGAGCTGCGTCGGGTCCGCATTGGCGGGCTTGCCGGCGTCGGCGAGGGCGGGCGGAGTTGGGCCGGCCGCGGCCAATTTTGGCGCGATGTCGCTGGCGGGCTTGGGCTTGAGCTTGATGGGATGGAGAATGATCGTGAAGGTGTGTTTTCCCGGCGTCCAATGCACGGTCAATTGATCCATGCCCGTGTAATCGTCGTGCCACCCGTATTCGCGCGGATCCTCGTTCTTTCCATCCACCGCGTAGGCAATCGTGCAGCGATCGGGAGCGAAATTGAAACTTCCCTTGACGTTCCAATCCAATACCAGGTCGTAATCGCCCTCGTAGATGACGTTAAATGTATGCGTGACTTTGGCTTCGTTGGCAAAGTTTAGATCAAGAGTCCCGCCGCCGGGACCGCCCCCGCCACCTCCGCCACGACCCCCATTTGGTGCGCCCGCTCGGCCATTCGCAGCGCCGTCCGAAAACCGGCTGCCCGGAACCGTGATGACAGGCATCGTGCGGGGATTGACCTCGACGCCCTGACTCACAATCGTCTGCGCCGCCTGCACGTACTTTTCCATCAGCATCGACGAAATGTTGAGGACGTCGCCGATGTTGTCAAAGCCGTAGCCAATGTCGTCAGAAGGGAATTGGGTATCGACGTCAAAGTCAACGCCGATCAGGTCTTGCACGGTATTGTGATACTCCGTTCGATTGAGGCGGCGGATCGTCTGCTGGCCGGGATCGAGGTTATTGGGGTCCACTGCAAAGGCGGAGTATTCAATCCATTTTTCCAGTTTTGCCTGCTCGTCGGCCGTCGGCGGGTCCTGCCCGGCGGGGGGCATGATGTGCGAACGCGTGTTCCTGAGAACTTTCAGCCACAAATCGGGGTTATTGGCGATGCTGTCGTCGGTCTTCAATTTGTCGAAGGCCACAGGCGTTTGATTGTCATCTCCACTGTGGCACTGATAGCAACGGGCCTGGAGGATGGGCTCGATCGCCTGGTGGTAACTCACGACCACGGGATTGGCGACCGGCGCCGGCGGTGGAGGAGGCGCAATCGCAACTGGCGCCGAAACTTGCGCGCTGGGCATTTTTCCGCTCGGCTGCTCAAGACACCCCGTGGCAATCCACGAAATCAGTCCCAGCGACGCCCCGGCCCAGACGGCCGGTGCGATGGCGGCGAAAAGACCCTTTTTTGACCGGGAGTTCATTCCAGGGAATCTCGTCAGATACTATCGCCTCGGAGAGGGTTTCGTTGCAATGCCACTAAAGAACCATGCGTCATCTAAATCACTTTTGCCGACTCCAAAAGACATCCGCGAAATCACTACCTACTCGAATAACCTTGCCACAACCATTCCAGTGCTTCCGGCAGGGTCTGGCGCACGACCCGTTGATCGACGTGGCGAGCGCCTTTGGCATAGACGAACTGATAGTGATAGCCCTTTGCCTTCAGTACCGCGGCCATATGAAAGTTGGCCAGAACCCAATTATGAAACCCGGATTCAGGAGAAGCAGCGCCGTTGTCATTTTCGCCGACTTCCATCCAGACGCGGAGCGGCTTGGGGTCGGAGTTGGGGATGAGCGTTTCGTGGTATTCCCAGGCCCCGTGGGGCAAATCGGGATTCACGGGCCTTTGCTGATTGACGTAGGTGCCCGAATAGGTCAACACGCGGTGATATAAGTCCGGGTGCCACCAGGCCATGCTGAACGCCGCCGATCCGCCGGAGCTGCCACCCATGGTGGCTCGGCCGTCGGGGTCCTTGGTGAAAGTGATGTTGTAATCCGCGGAGATTTTCGGCAGGACTTCGGATTCGACGAACTCGGCGTATTTGCCCGAGACGGTGTCATATTCCAGGCCGCGTTCGCTGCCGGGGCCGTCGCTGCCGCCGTTGCCGATGAAAATGGCAACCATCACGGGAATGCGATGATCGTTGATCATGTTGTCCAGGATGGTGGGGAGTTCCTTCTGGTTGTTGGCGTCCTGGCAGATGATGAAGGGGGCGGGTGTGCCGGGGACGTATTGGCTGGGGATATAAATCGCCAGTTTGCGCGTGTAGGGGACAACCTGGCCGGGAGCGGTCTTGCTGATCCCCGGATACATCTTGCTATCCTTGGAATCCATCGTAAAGGACTTCACCACGCCCTTGGGGACTCCGTCTTTGGGGGTGAGTTCAGGGGCATTGGAATAGTCGGGGCCGACGAAGAAATCGCCGTCCGACGCGGCGGAGAGCGGTGTCGTGGGCGCATCTAGTGCGGGGCGGGTCGTGGCAACCTGCGCCGTCGCTGAATGGACTCCCAGCGATACGATGCACATCACTGACAGGCACTTCAAGCTGTCGCCGACGATCGCCGCCAGTTTCCGCATTATAAACCTCCGACCGACACCTGCTGCCTCACCCCGCCGGGCAGAGCCAGCGGGGCGGCCGGAATCAGGAATACGACATGAGAAAGACCGCTATGGATTTTAACATGAATTGACTAAAAGAAAACCTTCAAGTTACATTTGTGCGATAGATCGGCCATAAAGCCTTTTCGCTCCATGAGCTAGGCAAGCTTGACGGCTTTGCCGCTCTGGGCGGATTCATACGCCGCCATCATGATGCGGATGTCCTTCAATCCTTCCTCGCCGGGGGTACGCGAGGTTGTGTCGGACATAATGCATTGGCAAAAGTCGTCCATTTCGGTCGCGAAGTGGTTCACGGGCTGATACTGGACCTCGGCACGGCCGCGGCCGCGCGTGAGGTACAGATGGTTCCCCGTATAGGACTGGAACGGCTCGGCCTCAAGCTGGCCTTTGGTGCCGTAAAGGCGGAAACGCCCGCAGCCAAATCCATAAGTCGAAAGCACCGACGCCACGATTCCTGAGTCAAATTTCAGCTCGAAGGAGATCGTCTCCTCGATGTCCGTGAAGCGCGGGTCATTGGGCGTGGAGTAGCTGACGGCGGTAATCTCGCTGGGTTCCTGGCCCGACAGATAGCGCACCGCGTTGAGCGCGTAAATTCCCATATCCATGAGGGAACCGCCGCCGGCAAGGGGCCGGTGACATCGCCACTGGGCGGGGTTTCCCATGTTAAAGCCGGCCTCGGCGGTGATCTGCTTGATCGTGCCGATGTCGGCGTCGGAATGGGCCAACTCAATGGCCTTGATGGTCATGGGTTCATAGTGCATCCGGTAGGCAATCATCAGTTTGCGTTTGGCCGAGTTGCAGGCGTCGATCATGGCCTGGCATTCCTCGACGCTGACGGCCATTGGCTTTTCGCACAGGACATGCTTGCCCGCCGCAGCGGCGCGGATCGTGTACTCCTTGTGCATGCTGTTGGGAAGGACGACATAAACCACGTCGATGTCCGGGTTGTCCTTCATCGTGTCGTAGTTGTCGTAGTTATAGATGTTTTTGGGATTGATGCCGTACTTGTCCGCCTGCTGGCGCGCCTTAACGGGATGGCCGCTGACCAATGCCACCGGCTTGGCAAACTTGCACTTGGCAAACGCCGGCAGAAGCTGGTTCATGGTCAGCGATCCGACGCCGACGAGGGCGAAGCCCAGCTTGTTTTGTCCTGGATTGGACTGGGCAAAGAGAGCCCCAGTTGCCAGTGAAGCGGCTGCCGCCGCCGTCGCGCCCAGAAAAGTTCGCCGCGAAAAATGAGATTCCAAGCTACTGGACATGTGCAGCCTCCCTCGTTGTCCCCTTCTTATACCATCCCCGTCAGGGATCGTTATAGGGATCGACCTCCGGCATCAGCAGGACCACCAACATTGCCGGGATAAGCAGGAACGCATCCCCCAGCAGGATGGTTCGCAAATCGTGCACTGCCGCGAACAATCCAAAGAAAAGCGTCCCCATCGCCGCCGCGACGCGCCCGATGTTGTAGCTGAACCCGGCGCCGGTGGTCCGCAGGAGCACCGGAAACAACGGCGGAAGATACATCGTGAAGAGCCCGAAGACGCCGGAGAAGAACCCGACCCAGGGAATCCACCGCAGGATGGAGGCGTAGTCGCGCGGGATGCAATAGGCGCCGAACATGGCCAGGAAAAACCCGGCGCACATCAGTGCAATCGCGCGGCGGTAGCCAAAGAGCCGGGCCAGAAACGCCGCGACGAAATTTCCTGGAATCGACGCCAAAATAATCAGAAAAAACGCCAAACTGACCAGGCGCGATCGATCGGCGTCGCTCCAGCTCGATAGCTCCGGCAGCCCGCGAAGATGCTGCACATTCCAGAACATGAATGCCCACCATGCGGTCAGGGAAAAGGAACAGACGATGATGGTCAGCACGGTCGTGCGCCGGACCGCGCCCTTGAAGAGTTCCCGCCAGCTAGGCGGATTGACTTCGGCGATTTTCGCGTCGTGCCACTCCTGAGGTTCCTCGACGGATCGGCGAATCCAGAAGACAATCAGCGCCGGGAGGATTCCCACCAGGAAAACGCAGCGATCGGGAATTCCCGCCATGAGATAGACCGTGAGACAGGCGATGAGGACGCCGACATTAATGCCGCATTGCAGGACCGCCGAAATCCACACCTGCCACTTACGCGGCCAGGTTTCCGACAACAGCGACGCGCCGACCGCCCACTCGCCGCCGATTCCCAGCGCCGCCAGGAAGCGAAAGATCAGCAGATGCCACCACGCGGTCGCCAGAAAGGAAAGTCCGGTGAACATCGCATAAGTCAAAATCGTCAGGCCGAGTGTGCGGCTTCGGCCGATCAGATCGCCCACGCGCCCGAAAAAGCCGCCCCCCAGCGCCCAGCCGACCAGGAAAGCCGCCTGTATCCAGGCGCTTTTTTCCTTCACGTCCGCGTCGGAAGTGCTGGTCGCGCGGAGAAGCTGCATCACGAACGGCGCCGCGACGAGCGTGTAGAGATGGGAATCCAGACCATCAAACATCCACCCCAACCACGCGGCAATCCCGGCCCGCCAATGGGCCGGACTGAGATCCCCCAGACGCTCGGCTCGGCGGCTTTCGACTGGCAAGGGACCTGAGACGGATGCTGGGATCATATTCAAAGGCCCGTTGCTTTCATTTGGCGGGTGAATAAATTCCGCTACCGCTGCTGCTCAAGATTCTCCGGAATACCCGGCTCATCCAGCAACTGGATGCAGGTAGCCGGTCCAAGGTCAAGAGTGTCCCACGAACGCAAGGCCCAGACCAGCTTTTTTTCCCGAGTCACCTCGAGGACCTGCACCGTCGTGGGCCAGTCCTTTGGGTCCTTTACCGCGCTGGGGCACCAGTTGCTGATGATCGTATTGCCGTTGGCGAGGCGGTCGGCTTCCTGGAGGCTGAAGAGCCGGATGTTCGGCACATCTTTTTGCGAGAACTCCCAGACGACTTGACCCTGGGGGTTGAATTCCCGAATAACCTGCGTGCTGCCGCTGGAGACCAGCGTGTTGCCGTTTTTTAATCGCACGGCGGACCAGGGAACGGGGACATTTACGGACCAGATTTGCTTGCCGGTTGCGTCATATTCAACCACCTTGTCCAAATCCTTGTGGGGCACGAGAAACGTGCCTGCCGGCGTCATTCGGACGCGCCGAAAGTGCGTATGCACGGGGCCGGCGGGATTCGTGGCGAGATTGAATTGGGTTTCGGTTTTTCCCGTCTTTACGTTGATCAACATCAGGGTTGACTGTTTGCCGTTTTGGATGATCAGGACGTGATCGAGACCCACGGGCTGGGCGGCGTGGACTTCATATCCCGCTGGAGCCACGTAATCCCAGACGGTTTCTTTGTCGGCGGTGATCTTCCGCGCGCCCGTCTTGCGGCTGAACACAACGCTGTTGTCCGACAGGAGCGTGGCGTCGCTGAATTCGGAAATCTGGCCGTTTTCCTGCGAAGGAATCGAATAGGACCAGACGATTTTTCCCCCGCGAACAATGTAAATCGTCTGCACCGGCTTACGGTGGTCCCATTCGCCGGCGTAAAGGAACGGATGTTGGGCAATTCCGTTGCCCGGCAATACTGCCGGCGACATGGGGCCGTTCCAGGCCGGCTGGGTCGCCGGACCGAGGCCCGGAATCCACTGGCCATGGGCAATCGCCGCCCCTATCCAGCACGTAACCGCCGCAAGCAAAAGGGCTTTGGGCATGCCATTCGCTCAGGGGTTTGCCGCCGTCGGCTTCATCAGGCCCGAGTCCTTGGCCCAGTCCACAAAACGGTCCGGCCAGGTTCCAAAGGGAATGCCGTTGCGCGGCTTGATGCCATTGCCGTGTCCCCCATGGGCATATACGTGCAATTCAACCGGTATTTTCGCGTTGAGCCACGCGTTGGTGAAGTCCATCGTCTCCGAGGAGTGGAAGTAGTCGTCCACGCCGGCCACGGTGCAAAAGGCCGGCGGGGCGTCCTTTGGGATGTGGCTCAAATCGAACGGCTTGGCCCATCCCGCATAGATCAGCGCGACAAAATCCGGCCGGCAGCCTTGGCGCGCCACGGGATCGGCCGAATTGGCGTCCCCCGCGTCATAATTCATCGCCACCCGCGCCGCTTGCTCGCCGCCGGCGGAGAACCCCATGATCCCGACGCGTTTGGGATCGATGTTCCACTCCTTCGCGTTGGCCCGGACCAGGCGAATGGATCGCTGCGTGTCGGCCAGGGCATCCGTTCCCGATCCGTAGGGGCGAAGCCGATAGCGCTCGATGAAGGCGGAGATGCCCAGCCCATTGAGCCATGCGGCGATATCGGTTCCCTCAAGCCCCACCATCAACTTGGTATTTCCGCCGCCGGGGGAGACGACGATCGCCAGACCCGTCGCTTTGTCCGGGGGCGCCAGATGCACTTCAATCGACGGATTATGAACGTTCGTCAACGACTGGATGTAGTCCGGCCGGCTGGGATCGGTGACGCCCTTTTCGGGTTGGTCATATCCTGCCAGCGGCCTCAGTTCGGGGGAACCCGGCGGCCAGAGCGGCACGACATCCGCCCCCGGTTGCAGCGGCTGGGGCGTTAAAAACGGCTGCGGCGCCGGAGTTGCGGTTTGGGCCATCACCCAATTCGCGTCGATCCCGCCGAGCATCAAAACCATGGACAATACAGCCGTTAATCCGCCGCTAACCTGGGTGGATGCGTTCATAGAGTGTTCCCGATCCGCTCAACATGAAATCCACGGCGCTGAATTAACCAAGGCAAGTTCACTGCCCCTTGGCATATCCAATGACGCCGATGCCGATGCGCGCGCCGGGATTGGCCTTGGGGGTGAGATCATCCTCGCTGGTGTGGACGACAACGCTGCGGCCGACGATCGCATTGGCGCCGTCGGCAATGGAAATGTCCGGCGAAGTCAGATCGACGGTCGCCGTACCGCTGTCATCGGCCTTGACGTTACCCAGGTCGCCGGCCATGTGCGGGCCCGAGCCGGGCCCGCCATGCACCTGGTGGGTCGGATTGAAATGCCCGCCCGCGGCCGTGCCGTCGTCCTTGGTCAGATCGCCGAATTCATGGATATGGAATCCATGCACCGAATTGGGCGCCAGGCCGCTGATGGTCCCGTGTATGTGCACTCCGTCGGGCGTGGTATCAAACCAGAGGACGCCCGTCACCGAGTTTCCCTTGGTCGGTCCCATCACGCAGACCGCCCGAATCGCCGCCGGCGGCGCTGCCGGAGGAGCCGTCTGACCCCGGGAAGTCAAATTACTCGTCAGCATTCCCACCGTCGCCGCGAGCGCCAGGACCGCCAGGAATTGAATCGTGTTCGTTGTCCGCATTGGTGTTCTCCTTTTTTGTGGACCGCTTGATGACATGTTGCCCTACCGAGAAATACGGCCGATCGGCCGATTCGTTGGAATTGTGAATTGTTTTCGACCATTTGTCAGACCGGGTATCGTTCCCTTACCTTACCCGTTCAATGAAATACCGTCGCCTGGGCAAAACCAATCTGCGCGTCTCCGTCATCGGCCTTGGCACCTGGCAATTCGGCGGCGAATGGGGCAAGGACTTTTCCCAGGACGACGTCAACGGCATTTTCGACGCCGCTCGCCAGACCGGCATCAACCTGATCGACACCGCCGAATGCTACGGGGATCATACCTCCGAAGCCTTTATAGGCGAAGCGATCCGCCGCGATCGCGCCAACTGGATCGTCGCCACCAAATTCGGGCACAAATTCCACGGCTACCTCAATCGCACCGACGAACGCACCGCCGCCGATGCGCTGGTGCAGGTGGAAGCTTCGCTCAAAGCCCTCAAGACCGATTACATCGATCTATTGCAGTACCACAGCATCCGCTTTGAAGAATTCAACAACGACGAACTATCCGCCATCCTGGAAAAGATGCTCCAATCCGGCAAAGTCCGCCACCTGGGCAACTCCATCTCCGGCCAGACGCGCAAAAACGTGGACCAGGTCGAGGCGTCCACGCGCCGCCATGTGGAAGCGATTCAAGTCATCTACAACCGCCTGGATCGCGCGCCCGAGGAGCAGGTTTTCGCGCTATGTCAGGCACAAGACCTGGGCGTTCTCGCCCGCGTGCCGCTGGCCAGCGGTTACCTCAGCGGCAAATACAAGCCGGGCGATTCGTTTCCGGCCAACGATATCCGCGCCGGCCACGACCCCAGCGCCACCGCCGAAAAGCTGCGCGAAGTGGCGCGCATCTCGCGTGAGGAGGTCCCGCCCGGAGCCGAAATGGCCCAATGGGCGCTCGCCTGGTGCCTGATGCATCCTGCCGTGACCGCGGTCATCCCCGGAAGCAAAACTTCCGCCCAGGTGCGATCCAACGCGAGAGCGGCCGACCTGGACCTGGTGAGCGGCGATCATCCCCAGGCCTGGCGATGAATGCCTGAGGGAAATCGCCGTTTGGCTCATGCCGCTTCGGCCAGGGCCGTGTTCATGAGCTTGATGGCCTTGTCGATTTCGTCCGTGCTCTTGAAGCCGATCACCACGGCATCCAGCTCCGGCAGGGACATGGCGAATCGCACGGATTTCTCGCGGTCGGCGTCGCTCTTGAATTCGCCGTTGCCCATGATCTTCATGCCGATGACGCCGCGGTTCTTGGCCTTCATGTTCTTCAGCTCAGCCAGGACCGGAGCGACCTCATGCACCGGGCTGCCGTTGCTGACCCACATGACTTGTTCCATCCCGTCCATGCGGATGCCCTGCGGGTTGACCCGGACAAGATGCACCTCCGGCCAATCCGACGCGATGGCGGTGCGCAGCGCGGGCAGGCTGTGGCAGGAGACGCCCTTGGCCCGAATCCATTTCTTGTCCTGCGCTTCGTTGAGGCCGTCCAGTGTGCGCTTCCAATCGTCGGTCCAGCCGTCCTTGAACATGCAGTGGACCAGCAGGCAATCAACGTAGTCGGTATTGAATGTCTTGCGGTGACTGTCAACTTCCTGAAGCACGTCCGTCGGCTGGTCAGGAAGCTTGGAGACGATGAAAAGCTTCTCGCGCGGCAAGCCCTCGATGGCCCCGGCGATCTGGTCGAAGGTGTGATACGTCCGCGAGGTGTCGATGTAGGTGATCCCCTGGTCGTAGGCGTAATGAATGAGCTTTTTGAAAGCATCCACCCCGGAGGCGAGTTGGACGGCGCCGTTATTACTCCCCGTGCCAAATCCCAGGCGGCTCAGCTTCAAGCCGGTGCCGCCCAGGGTCACCTGGTCCACGGCCGTGCGTTTAACGGCGGCCTGGGCCGCGGGCGCCTGGGCGAATGCGGCGGGTTTAGAAGCGAGCGCCAACGCGCCGGCGGCGAGGGCGGTTCGCTCAAGGAATTGACGGCGGCTGAGATGCTCAGTGCTCATCTTGCTGTCCTCCCGGAGGTGGTTTTAGTTACACGGGCATTCGTTTGTTCAATCTGCCTCGGCACAGCATTTTGAAACGTGAAACGTGAGTATACCGGGGAGTTTGCCGCGTGTCTTCGCCTGCCAAAGGAAAATTTACAGGCCCCCGCGCTACCCAAAATGCCCCTCATTCGGCGCCGCCGTCGGCAGGTTCCCAATCCCCGGCGTGGGCTTCATCCAGGCGCTGCGCTGCCAATTGTCCGGCGCCCCGTCCTCGCTCATGAGCGGCGGCACGGCCAGCAACATTCGCTCCCCCAGCCCCTGGATAAACGGCTCATAGGTGGCGCGCAACTTTCGCAGCGCTTCCTCCGCCCCCGCGGCGTCACCGAGCGGCACCCCCGCCGCTTCCATCGCCAACCGCAGCGCCGCAAACTGCGCGGATGTCAGCCTGTCCGGCGTCGCGGCCGCGTCCGGCGCCTTGGCTCGCAGCACCAGCGTCAAGTCCACCGCCGCGTGCCGGGCGATCGCGAATGTCACCTGCGGCTGGTATGTGCTGTCGCTGTGCATCTGCGTCATCATCACCGCGCACGTGTCCAGCACCGTCGTCAGCGCGGCCACCCACGATTGGTTGTCATGCTGCGACCGATAAAAAGCCAGCACCGGAAACGACAGTTGGCCTTCCAGCAACTCCGCCGCCCAGCGCTCCCATTCCCCCAGGAACGGCTCCAGCGAGGCCGCGCTATTCGTCCGCGCCGCCCGCAAAATCAGTTGCGACGCGCTCGGCGGCGACCCGGCTCGCGCGTCCAGCAATGAGATATTCACCTCGCGCCGCGAATACGCCTGAAACAGGGCCGGCAGATAACTCAAAATCGCCGCGAGGAATCCAAATCCCAGCCCCGACTCCGCCACCGCCAGAAAACGCCCCAGCGGCGTCGCCGGCGTCACGTCGCCATACCCCAGCGTAAAGAACGTCGTCCCGCTCAGGTAAAGGTAAGTTCCAATGGTGATATCGCCGCCACCGGAGTTGATGAGGACGGCATCCCGCAATCCCCACAGTAAAAACGCAAACCCCACCACCAACCCCACCACCCACGTCGCAAATATCCCCAGCAGCGACAGCGGCCCGAACGTGCTGAGAAACGCCGCCCGCCGCTTGTATTTCTTCAGCCACGTCTGCGCCATGTATCGCCACAGTGCCCAGAACAGCGTGTAATACACGCGCGCAATGCGATACCGCCGCGCAACCCGTCGCGGCTGCACGACCGTCTCAAATCCCTCGACGAGGATCCACACGATCAAAGCAGCGCCAAGAAATGCGGCCAAAACGTGCAAGCGGAAAGCTCCGATGAAGACGATTCCAAGCTTAGGCGCGACATCGCGCGAATCGCGGTTATACTCAACTCGCGAGGAACTTCCATGAAGGCAAAACGCGCAGGTTTGTATCGCTCAGACGCCTTTGCCGCCATCCATGAGGCGGCCGAGGCGCTTTATCATGTCCGCGCTATCAACAAAGTCACGATGCGGGAATTTGACCGAGCGTGCCCGGTCGCGCCTTCGACAGGGCGGCTCACCCCTTCGCCACCGGAATCCCCACGCGCACATTCAAGCTCCCCCGCCGATACCCCTGCAAATCCAGCGTCACGTGCGCGTAACCAATCTTCACGATAGCCGCTGCAATCTTGTCGGCCACTCCCTCTCCCAGCATCTTTAGCATCTCCCCCGGCCCGATCTCAATCCGCGCCAGGTGCGCTACCATCGGCGGCGAACCACCGGAAGAGGCCCCATCTCCCGCCCCGCGCCTAGTCGGCACATTCACCTTCAACTCATGATGCCGCACGCGCACATCCTTGAACCCCAGATCGCGCAGGACATACTCCGCCTGCTCGATCATCGCCAATTTCTCCGGCGTAACCGCCTCCCCATACGGCACGCGCGAACTCAAGCAGGCCATCTGCGGCTTCTCGGCCGTCGGCAGACCCAGCAGCGCCGACAACTCGCGAATCTCGGCCTTGGTCAGTCCCACTTCCTTGAGCGGCGCTCGCACCTGAAATTCCGCCGCCGCCTTGGCTCCGGGCCGGAAATCGCCGACATCACTCGCGTTTTCGCCGTAGGCGATCACCGCGAACTTTTCCGCCCGCGCCAGCGGCGTCAATTTCTCGAACAGTTCATGTTTGCAGAAATAACAGCGATTCGCCGGGTTTGACGTATAGTTCTCATTGGCAAACTCCCCCGTCTGAAGCACGCGAACGGGAAAGCCAAAAGCCGCCCCAATCTCCAGCGCCTCCTGCAACTCCCGCCGCGGCAGGCTCGGCGAATCCGCAATCGCCGCCAGCGCCCGCTCGCCGAGGCTCTCATGTGCCACCCGCGCCAGAAACACCGAATCCACGCCGCCGGAATAGGCGACGAGGCACGAGCCGTATCCGCTCAGGAGCTCTCGCAACCGCACGAGTTTGTCGCCGGCCGTGCTCATCGCTTCAATTTCCTCGCACTTTGAATCGCCGCCTCAAAAACCTGTTTCACCGGCACCTTCTTTTCCGCCGCCCTTTTTTTCACCGACTCAAACTCCGGCGCCGCCTGCACCACCGTGCTTCCCAGCCGCCCTATTTTAACCGTCACATCACCAAAATCCGTCTTGAGAGCAGCAAATTCGCGTTTTAACTTCCGCCGGTCGGCAATCGTCCTCCGCACGCCAAACGAGGTCGTCTCGCGCAACATCAGTTCACTGAACTTGTCCGCCTCATCTTCACCGCACAGAACCGTCAGCAAAATCCCCGGCCGATTCTTTTTCATCTGTATCGGCGTATGAAAAACATCCAGCGCCCCCGCGGCCAGAGCCGTCTCGATAAAACTGCCCAGAATCTCCCCCGTGCAATCGTCCAGGTTCGTCTCCAGCACGGCAATGCGATCGGTCTCCCAGTAGGGAGGCGCTGCCGCGATCGCGGCCTTGCCATTGCCCTTGATCTTCCCTTGCCTCCCCAGCACCGCGCGCAACACATTCGGCCGCGTCTGGTTTTCCCGCGTCCCCAGCCCAAAGCCGATCTTGTCGGCCACCAGGTTGTCCATAACGCCAAAGCTCTCGGCAAACTCCGCCAAAATTGCCGCCCCCGTCGGCGTCACCAGTTCGTGCGGCTCATCGCATTGGGTGATGCCGATCCCGCGCGCCCCCAGAATTGCCAGCGTCGCCGGCGCGGGAACCGGAAATCGCCCATGCGCGCAGCGAATCCAACCCGTCCCCTCGACCACCGGCGAGCTCACCACGCGGGGTTTTCCCAACAACTCCAGCGCAATCGCCGCCCCGACAATATCCACAATCGAATCCACCGCCCCCACTTCATGAAAGTGCACTTCTTCCGCCGCCATCCCATGAATTTTCCCCTCGGCCTCCGCCACGCGCCCAAAGACGCCGATCGCCTTGCGTTTCACCCAGGCCGACAGTTTGCTCCGCGAAATAAGCTCCTGAATCTGCCTGAAATTGCGGCCATGCTCGTGCGTATGCTCACGAGCCTGCGCGCGATTATGCATATGGGGATGTTCATGCGGATGCGCGTGGACGAGATCGTGCCCGTGCACGTGGTTGTGTTCGTCCGCGAGATGCACGTCAAACTTCAGGCCCGAAATCGCCGACCTTTGCTGCCGCGAGACATGGATGTGGTACCCATCGAGTTTGAGTTTCTTCAGCTCGCGTTCAAGCCGCGCCTGATCGACGCCCAGATCGAGCAGCGCGCCGATAAACATATCGCCGGCAATGCCGCTGAAGACATCAAGATACAGGGTTTCCATGATGTGAAGCCAGTGCGTTGATCTGGCTCGCGGCGTAACCCGCCCCAAAGCCGTTGTCGATGTTAACCACGGTGACGCCGCTGGCACAACTATTCAGCATCGACAGCAGCGCCGCAATTCCGCCGAAACTCGTGCCATACCCTACGCTCGTCGGCACCGCGATAAGCGGCTTGGAAACCAACCCCGCGATTACTCCCGGCAGCGCCCCCTCCATCCCCGCCACCGCGATGATGACATTCGCCTTTTGGATCGTCTGGAGCCGCGCCAGCATCCGGTGCAGCCCCGCGATGCCCACGTCATGAATCCTCTCGACGCGATTCCCCATGATCTCCGCGGTGACCGCCGCTTCCTCCGCGACCGGCAGATCGCTCGTCCCCGCGCACACCACGGCGATGAATCCCGCGCGCTTCTCCAAGGGTTTCTTTTCGAGCGTCACGCAGCGCGCCGCCTCATGATGCACCGCGCTCTTGAATCTCTTTTTCATCGCCCGGACATGCTCAATGGAAACGCGCGTCGCCAACACCCGCTGGTTCAGCTCCCAAAGCTTCTCGGCAATCCGCACCACCTGCAGTGGCGTCTTCCCGCCCCCGAAAATCACCTCGGGAAAATCCTTCCGCAGGGCCCGATGCGTATCCACCTGTGCAAATCCCAGGTCCGCCACCGGCGCACTCTGGAAGGCATGCAGAACATCCTCGCGCGTGATCTTTCCGGCCCGGAATTCATCCAGCAGCCGTACGGCTTGGGTGGCGGTCATGGTGCCCCGTTTCCTAAATCGCGTCTGTGCGCGTTACGAGCGAAGTGATTGTAATATGGATCGATGCCGCGTGCGCATCTCCACAGTCATTCAGCGGTCCAGCGGTTTCTCACAAATGAAGATCATCGTGCAAGGCACGGCCTTTAACTTTGCCTGTGAATAGTAACGGGCAGGGTCGGTTCGAGCGTCCACCCGATCGCCTGCATTGAAAACGCAACGTCGATGTTGCGGAGCCCCAGATCTTGCTCCAACGGCGCTTCAATCAACGTCACGCGGCCCGATGCCATTTCCTCCTGATTCAACTTAGAGGTCAAGGCGAGCGCCCCCGACGAGAAATCCAAGCCGTAGATTCTCTCAGCCTTGGTCAGAGCAACTTGGGCGAGAGAATGGCCGCTCCCGCATCCGATTTCCAGCACGGTTTTTCCGTCGAGAGGCCCGAGCAAGTCATCACCCGCGCATTCGCCGAATGGTCCCCAGTCAGGCAGCGCGCAGACCCCGCGAAATCTCTCCGCGACGCGGTTCCATGCCTCTCGGTTTGCATCAGCCTCGGATTTGAACGCACGCATCCCGTGTTTGACTGGAAGGTCAACGCGTTTCATTTGCTGATTTCATCATGCGGATTTCCCGAGGTCAAATCTGCGGAAAACCCTCGCCGGATTCTGCGCCCCGCGGCAGTTTTGAAAATCGGATGCCGATGATGACAAGGGTTGTTTCATCCTGGCTGTACTGAAATAGCGCGTTCAGTTCCCAGCGATCATTAGCATGCAAGCATCCGAATTGGAACATCTGACACTTCTCTCGATACGGAAAGCGCGATGGCTTGCTGAGAACGGTCGGAGCATCGCCTAACAACCTGAGCTGTACTCCGCAAAAGCGGCGCACGGCGGACGGTAGTCTGGCAAGATCGTGCTCTGCCTCAATTGTCAGGGAGATCGCGTAGTTCAAGTTCGATCTCCCCCAGGGATCGCGTTTGGCCACGGTGCGCCTGTTCGACAGATTTCGCGACGCCATCGACCGAAAAGCAGACGATCCCGCGCAATTCTTTCCACGCCGCGAAGAATTCGGGTTTCCCGTCGATGGCGAATCCTTCAGTCTCCAGCCGGTGCAATAAGCCGGCCGTTTTCTCGAAGACTCCCGCGAGGCGGCGATATAGAGCCTCCCATTCGCTGCCAAGTCGGTCCATCTGCGCGTCTTGCTGAGCGTTGTCGGCAAGGTCGCGTTGCCAGCGATCAACATCTGTGCCGATCTCAGAAAGGAGATTCACCGCGCTCCGGGAAAGATCCTGGACGTTGTAACAAAGAAGAGCCCATCCGTGCGCATGGCTGATCTCCTCCTCCAATTCCTGGGCGGATTTCTCCGATGCTTCAACTTGATTCTTCAGGACGATGTTCATGATGATGCGCCGCAACCTCTCAAAAAGAGGCGTAACCGCAGAATTACGGGAATCTGCCGACTCCCGCTGCGCATTATACGAAAGAACCCGGGTCACTTCCAAAAGCGCTTTCCACGATACGTTCCGCCCCCGCTTGCTTGCCGGCCTCCATCCTTTTACCATTCTCCCCTTTCACAAATGGAGACGAGATTCACATGCGCATACTGGTCGCCGACAAACTCGCGGACGAGGGATTGGACTTTCTCAAGCAATCAGGGATCGCTTTTGACGTGAAAGTGGGGCTTAAGGAGCCGGAACTGGCCGCCGCGGTAGGGGGGTATGATGCCCTTATCGTGCGCTCGGGGGCCAAGGTGACCGCGAAGGTTCTGGAATCGCCCGGCCAGCTCAAGGCCATCGCCCGGGCCGGCGTGGGCGTCGATAACATTGACCTCGAAGCGGCCACGGCCAAGGGCATCCTGGTGATGAACACCGCGGAGGCCAGCACCCTTTCCACCGCCGAGCACGCGCTGGCCCTCATGATGAGCCTGGCCCGCAAAATCCCCCAGGCCGACGCGCACGTGAAGAGCGGCCAGTGGAAGCGCACGCAATACCAGGGCACGCAGCTTGCCGGCAAGACGCTCGGCGTCGTCGGCCTGGGCCGCATCGGCCGCGCCGTCGCCAGCCGCGCCCTGGCGATGGAGATGAGCGTCATCGGCTTTGATCCCTTCTTTACCGCCCCGACCGCCCTTGAGGGGCGCGTCCGCCTGTTGCGCGACTTCGACGAATTCCTCGGCCAGGTGGATGTGATCTCCTTCCATGTTCCCGGCGGCGAAGGCACGCGCCACCTGCTCAACCGCGAGCGGCTCTTTGGCAAGTGCAAGCCCAATCTGCTGGTCATCAACGACGCCCGCGGCGAGGTGCTCGATGAGATCGCCCTGGCTGAAGCGCTCAAGGAAAAGAAGATCGCCGGCGCGGCGATCGACGTTTATGCCACCGAGCCACCGGCAAAGGATCATCCGCTCTTCGCCTTGGAAAACGCCGTGCTGACGCCGCACCTGGGGGCCAGCACCGACGAAGCCCAGACGGCCGTTTCGTTTGAGGCATGTAAGGCCATCGTCGCATATCTTAAAACCGGCGAAATTCGCGGCGCGGTCAACGCCGGCGGATTAAAACTCGATCTTCCCGCCGACGAGCGCCCCTTCGCCGAACTGGCCCGCCGCATCGGCACGATCCTCGCCGGCCTGTGCGACGGCGGATTCAAGACCATCACCCTCCGCGTCAGCGGCTCGCGCGCCCCCAAGCTGATGCCCACACTCCTGCGCCTGGCCGCCGTCGAATTGCTGCGGCCGCATCTGGATACGGAAGTCAACGTCATCAACGTCGAGCACATCTGCGATACGCGCGGCATCGAACTGGCTCAAATCCAGGAACCCCACCCGCCGGCGGGCCTCGTCGGCGATATTGTCGGCGTGCGCGCCGAATGCACCAGCGGCGAAACGCACCGCATCCTCGGCACCGTCTATGCCGACGGACATCCGCGCGTCCTCCGCATCGACGGCTTTGCCATGGACATGATCCCCGAGGGGCAGATGGTCATCATCGTCAACAAGGACATGCCCGGCGTGATCGGCCTGGTCGGCTCCAGCTTCGGTGAAGCCGGCGTCAACATCGCCGATATGGTCATCAGCCGCGAAAAACACCCCGACGGTTCGGCGACCGCACTCATGGTTCTCAAAACCGACAGCGAAGCCCCCGCTTCCCTTCTGGAACGCCTGCGGGCCAAGCCGAACATCCTGCGCGTGAAAGCGGCGTCGCTGGCGAATAAGGGGTGATTTGGTGAGGAAGAAAGTGAACGCCGAGACACAGAGACGCCGAGAAGATAATTCAAAGACTTAAACGCGAAGACGCGAAGAAAGCGAAGAATTCGATCTTCCGCATTTTCTTCTCGGCGTCTCTGAGTCTCGGCGTTCGTCCCTTTCTTCCCAACCAGCAAGCTGATTCCGCCAAAGTGCTCTCACCCCTCGCGAAGTCGCTTCAACCGATCGATCACCGCCGCGGTGATCAGGATGCCGCCGCGGAAGACGTATTGGTAGAAAGTGTCGACGTTGAGGAGTTCCATGGCGTTGGTGACCGAACCCATGATGAAGACGCCCACGACGACGCCACCCATGCTGCCCACGCCGCCGGTCAGGGCGACGCCGCCGAGGACGCAGGCGCTGATTACATCCAGTTCGAGGCCCAGGTCTGAATTCGGCTGACCGCTGCCAAAGGCACTCGCCTCGATGATGCCGGCCATCGCGGCCACCAAGCCCTGCATGGTGAAGATGAGGATTTTAGTGCGGACAACAGACACGCCGGCCAGTCGCGCGGCTTCCGCATTTCCGCCGATCGCCATGGCATTGCGCCCGAAGGTCGTTCGATTGAGCAGCACCGAAAAGAAAATAAAGCAGCCGATCATGATCCAGACCGGCATGGGGATAAACAATTCCCCAAAGATGTGCGTCTGGGTCACGCCCAGGAGCGTGAAGCCGGGATTATCCACGCCGACGGGATCGCCTTTCCCGACGATAAATGCGAGTCCGCGGGCAATCTGCAGGGTTCCGAGCGTGGCAATGAGGGCGTTAATTCCCACAAAAGCAATCAGAAACCCGTTGAACAGCCCAACGGCCGTTCCCGAGAGCAGGCCCGCCGCTATCCCTGCGACAACGGAATTGGTGTAATTGGTGACCACCGCGGAGACCATGCCGCTCATGACGGCCACGCTGGCGACCGACAAATCAAAGTCGCCGGCAACCATGCAGAACAGCATCGAGCACGAAATAATCCCCACGGTGGCGACCGAACGAGACAGGCCGCGGGCATTGTGCCAGGAAAAAAAGTAAGGGATGAAGATGGAAAAAATGGTCAGCAGAATCAACAGGATCAGCAGCATTCCCGTCTTTTCCCAGAGGTCGAGCGCGTGCGTCCCGACCCGACGGGCGCGGCTGGGTGCGGGAGCCGTTGATCGCGGCGAAGGGGGATTCGTCATGCGGATTACCTTCTGGAAATCGTCGGAGCGGCACTTCCTTCTTCAACCGGCAGCGCCAACCGCAGCAACATCTCGGCCGTGGCCTCGCCGCGATTAAACACGCCGGCGATTTCCCCCTGCCGCATCACCGCGATGCGATCGCAAATCCCCATCACTTCCGGCAACTCGTTGGACACCACGACGACAGCCGCTCCGTTCTCGGCGAGCTTAAAAATGATCGAATAAATTTCGCTCTTGGCGCCCACGTCGATCCCGCGCGTCGGCTCATCCAGCAGAATAATCCTGGGGTTCTCGCACAGCCACCGGCCGAGGATCACCTTCTGCTGATTTCCGCCCGACAGGTACTTGATCGGCTGGCGCAGCGAGGGCGTTTTGATGCCAAGCTGTTCGACGAGCCGGCGCGCATTGCTCCGCTCGCGCCGGGGCATGATGAAAAACCTCAGCGGCGAAAAATGCCTTCGCCCGGACAGATTCAAATTCTCCTCGACCGACCGCACGGGGATAATCCCATCGCGCTTGCGGTCTTCGGGGCACAGGACAATTCCCTGGCGGATCGACCGCGAAGGCTTTCGCGGCCTGAGCGCTTTTCCAGCCGCGCGTATGGTGCCGCCGGACGGCCGGTCCGCGCCATAAATCAGCCGCATCAGTTCACTGCGCCCCGCGCCGACCAAGCCGAAGAACCCGATAATCTCCCCGCGCTTAATCGCAAAACTCGCCGGCGCCGGCAGCGCCGCGCCGCAAATCCCGGTTACCTCCAGCGCCGTCTCGCCGTGCTCGCGCGGGCGATATGCAAATACGTCGGTGATGGATCGCCCGACCATGCGCTGCACCAGCAGATCGCGGCTCACGCCGGTCAGGGACGCGAACGTCTCCACCTGCCGCCCGTCGCGCAAAACTGTCGCCGCGTCGCAAAGCTCAAATATCTCCTCCATGCGATGGCTCACATAGAGAATCACGCGCCCCTGCGCGCGAAGCTGCCGGATGACGCCGAACAATCGCGCCGTCTCCGCCGCCGACAGGCTGCTGGTCGGCTCATCAAACGCGATTGTTTCCGCCTTGCGCACAAGGGCCTTGGCGATCTCCACCATCTGCCGCTGCCCAATGGCCAGCGCACTCACCCGCGCCCGCGGCGAAATCTCTTCTCCCAGCAACCGCAGAATCTCCCGCGCCTGCTCGATCATGGCCGAGCGATTCACCCACCCCATCCACCCGGGAAAATGTCCCAGGCACAGGTTCTCCGCCACCGTCATTTCCGGCACGAGATGCAATTCCTGATAAATGACGGCCACCCCGTGATGAATCGCCTGCGCGCTCGATTTGAAAACATACGGCTTGCCGCCCAGAATCAATCGCCCTGAATCCGGTCGGTAAACGCCCGAGAGAATCTTCAGGAGCGTGCTCTTCCCCGCGCCGTTTTCGCCCAGCAGGGCATGCACTTCCCCGCCGCGCGCGTCGAACGACACATCGGTCAGCGCTTTCACGCTGGGAAACGATTTGCTCACGCCATCAAAGCGAAGATGCGACACCGCCGCGGGCGATCGGCTCTCATCCGGAGGGCTTGGCTCTGGGGACTCCATGAATGACGGCTATTTCATCCCTTGATCTTGCATGACCTGCTTCCAATTGGTGCGGTCAATGAACGTGGCGCGGCGGATGAACGTCGTCATCGGCGGCGGCGTGCCATCTTTCACCCAATGAAAAACCAATTCCGCCGTCTGATACCCATGCTTGTTGGGGCTGAGAAGGAGCGAGCCGATGAACCCGGTCTCCTGCGGCTTGGCCAATTCATCGGAGCAATCCGTTCCATTGATGCCGCAGCCGATGCAATCCGCCGGGGCGATGCCATGTGTCTCCGTGGCCCGCACCGCGCCAAGGACGGCCCGGTCGTTCATCCCCACGATGAGCCAATGCTTCACCTCGGGATGCTGCGTCAGGCAAATGTCACCGGCCGCGTAACTTCCCGGAATGTCGGTGGTTTTATTCGGCGCTTTGTACAATTTATCCTTCGGGAACCCGGCCTCGATCAGCGCCTCCTGCGCCCCGTCGGTGCGCTGCTTGGCGGTGTCCAGTTCATCATGCGTGCAGACGCACGCCGCGGTATCCGCCAAATTCCAACCGCGCCTTTTGAGTTCGGCGAATTCGACTTCCCCCGCCTGGTGGCCGATATCATGCGGGCTCATGCCCAGGTGCGGCACGGTGGTCATGATGTTGCCTTTGCCGTCCACGAATTGATCGTCCACCGTCATGAACTTCAGCCCGTTCTGCTGCGCCTTGGCCACAATCGCCGGTCCCAGCCGGGGGTCGGGGGTGCAGATGACAAAGCCCGACGCGCCGACGGTTCCCAGGTCGTCGATTGCCGCGAGGACTTTACCCCCGTCGGTGACGCCGATCTTGATCAGCTCAAACCCATCCGCGTCGGCCGCCTTCTGCGCGAACGTCCATTCCGTCTGAAACCAGGGTTCTTCCGGCTGTTTGACGAGGAAGCCGATTTTGATTTTCGCCTGATCGGCCCCGCCTAATAGAGTCACCGCGAACAGCGCGGCCAGCGTACACAGCATTTTTCGCATGATTCCCTCGTTGTTTCATCAGATGGTCATTTCGCCGCCGGCCCGACGCGATAGGCTTGGCCCGCCAACGCGTCGAATTCGACGACATTCGGCCCGGGATTGCGGAGTGCCGGACTACCCGGATCGAGCAGGCTAAGTGCGCTCCCTGCCCGAACGCGACACGTTTCGCCGACCGTCGCGTGAATCGTTGCCGATACAATTGCCCCATTGGCCCACGTCTCATCCACCACAAATCCCCCCCGCGCCCGCAACCCCGTGACGCTTCCCGCAGGCCACGCTTTCGGCAGCGCCGGCAAAAGGTGAATCTCCCCGTTCTGGCTTTGCAGAAGCATTTCCGCGATCGCCGCCGTAGCGGCGAGATTCCCGTCCACCTGCAGCGGCGGGCGGGCGTCAAACATATTCGCATATGTTCCAGCGTTGTTGGAACGGGCGGTGATGTCCGAAGTCGGCGTCAACTGAATCTGCAGCATGTGATGCGCGTGCTCGGCGTCGAGCAGTCTGGCCCAGAAGCCAATCTTCCACGCAAACCCCCAGCCGGGGCCGCCGTCGCCGCGGAACGTGAGGCTCTTCACCGCCGCCGCCGCCAGATCAGGTGTGGTGATCGGGCTGATCTGCGAGCCGGGATACACCGCGAACAGATGCGACACATGCTTGTGCGTATCCGTCGGATCATCGTTATCCGTCTTCCATTCCTGCAACTGCCCAAGGTGCCCGATCTTCAGGGGCGAAAGACGCTGACGCATATCGGTCAGTTTCGCCCTGAAATCCGCGTCGGTGTTCAGCGCCGTCGCAGCGTCGATGCAGTGCGTGAACAAATCCCAGATGATCTCCTGATCCATCGTCGCCCCCGCCACAAACGGCCCATGCTCGGGCGATTCCGAAGGCGAACTCACCAGCGTCCCGTCGCTATCCGCGATGAGGTGATCCACCCAGAACTGGGCCGCTTCCTTCATGATGGGATACGCGGTTTTTTGCAGGTAATCCTTATCCTTGCTGAACGCGTAATGCTCCCAGACATGCTGGCAGAGCCACGCCCCGCCGGCGGGGAAATACTGATAGGGGCTGGTTCCGCCGGCCGTGAATCCCCAGGGGTTGGTGGAAAAATTCACCGTCCAACCGCTCGCGCCGTAAGCCGTCTTCGCGGTGATTCGGCCGCCAACGCGCATGCGATCAATCATGTCAATCAGCGGCGTCGCGCACTCCGGCAGGTTCGTCGTCTCCACCGGCCAGTACATCATTTCCAGGTTCATCATGGTGGGGAAATCCGCTCCCCACTGGGCCTTCGCGTCGTTGTTCCACAGCCCCTGGCGATTGGTCGGCAAGCTGCCTTCGCGCGACGAGGAGATCAAAATGTACCGGCCGAATTGGAAGAAGAGGGCCTCCAGCCCTGGATCAGCCGCGCCTTTGTGAAAGGCCGTCAGGCGCTGATCGGTAGGCAGCTTCTCATTGTCGCTCTCCCCCAGGTCGAGATTCACGCGACTGAACAGAGCCGTGTAGTCTTTTTCATGCGCCGCCAGAAGATCGGCATACGAACGGTCCTTCACAGCCGCAATCGCCTTGGCGTTGGCCGCCGCGTAGTCATTGCCGCGATACGTCGGCGATGTCGCCAGATATTCCGTCGCCGCCGCGAGAATAATCGTCACGGAATCCGCGTGAGTAACGTCCACGCTTCCCTGCCCCGCGGCGACTTGCGCCGACGCCCCCTCGGGACGCACTGATATAACGGCGCCGAATCCAAGGCCGTTGCCGGCGAGCTTGCCATCGATCGTCAGCTTTGCCCCATCGGCGGCAATCGTCGCGCCGGCCTGCGCACACGTGGCGTGGACGCTTAGATTCAGCAAGCCCGGTTTGTCGCACGTGTAATGCAGCACCATCACCTGATCGGGAAAGCTGGCGAAATACTCGCGGTCGTAATTGGCCCCGCCCAGCGAATAGTGGACGCGGGCCACTCCCTGCGAGAGGTCCAGCTCGCGCCGGTAATCGCTCGCGCCCGCGGCGTCGGCGGTTGGGTGAACGTCAATCAACAGATCGCCAAATGGCTGGTAACCTCCGAAATTGCGGATGTTGCCGTAGAAGTATTGCTGGATGAGCTGCTGCGCATCTTGCGAATCGCCCTGGGCGAGCATGTCCTGGATTTGCTTGAGATGCGCCGCGCCGCCGGGTTTATTGCCCGAGGTGGGATCGGGAGCGCCGGTCCACAGCGAATCTTCATTGAATTGAATATGCTCCTGGGCAACCGACCCAAAGACCATGCCCCCCAGCCGTCCGTTGCCGATGGGAAGGGCCTGGGTCATCCAGACTTTCGCCGGCTGGGTGTACCAAAGCTTCAGGTCGGCCCCGCGCGCTGGAGCGAGCGCGATCCAGCCGGCCGCGACAAATGCCACAACG
>JBEKYH010000002.1:0-32834 GCA_049511115.1 Tepidisphaeraceae bacterium
ACCCGCTCGGTGGTCGTGTCGTGCACCCGGATGTCACCCGCGGCATCAATCGCCACGGCCGGGGGTTGGAAGAAACTGCCATTGCCGATCGCCCCTCTAAACCAGGGACAGTAACCCATTTCCCTTCCTTTTTCTCGCCGCCTTTACCGCCTTCTTCGGCCTCCCCACCGCCAATGGCCGCAGCCGCCGGGCAAGCGCGAGCTCGAACTTGCTCAGCCATCCGTCCTCGGCCAGCGGCCGCCCCGTCTGCACGTATCGCTTGAGCCGCTCGCGCTCCTCAGTCGGCAAATCCACCGCGAGCTTCGCCTCCCAATCCAACCCGTCGGCCAGCCTCTTCCACCCCTTGGCATCCAGCAAACCGCTCGCGTCCTTGCCGCCGCAGTGGGCCGCGGCGCTGGACCACGCATAATTCCGCGCGATGCGGCACAGGCCCGCCCGGATCGGATTGCGCTCTATATAGCGCATTGCTAGTAAACAGTGCTCCTCATCCATCGGATTGGAGTAAAAGCGATTCTGCCACAGATGCCCGCTGCGCCCGTGCAGGCGGTTGACGTATTGAGAATACAGCCAATGCGTGCGGCCGATGGCTTTGGCCAGCGCGTCCTCCTTCCGCGGAACGGCGATGAGATGCACGTGATTCGTCATGAGGCAGTAGCCCAAAATCTCCACGCCATAGCGGCGAGACTGCGTCGCGAGGAATCTCAGATAAGCCCGGCGGTCGTCATCGACAAAGAAAACGTCATGGCGGTTGTTGCCGCGCTGCGTGAGATGATGTGGAGAATCGGCGATGACGATGCGAGCGACGCGGGCCATAGGAAGGAGGGTAACAATATCATGAGTTCAGGGCAATGAAATGGGTGACTGTCCCCGGTATTCCGGTATTCCGGGTATTCCCGGGTATTCCCGGGGTATTCCCGGTATTCCCGGGTATTCCCAGAGAACGCCGTCCCCTACGTAACAGCACTAAGGAACCCGCCCCTAATAATGCCAGCGAACTCGGTTCCGGAACATCTGCAATACGGAAGCCAAGGACACCCTGGTATCCCGACGGCGGACCCGCTACAAAGCTATTCGATTCAAGAGACGTATAGGGAGCTGCGAACGACCCGCCCCAGTCACGGTGCTCGCCATCTATGATGTTCTCAGTCAACTGAGATACATCCCCACCCATATCAAACGTCCCATACGGTCCTGGAGAATCCGCAAACGTCCCCACGGGAGTCAAGCCATTCACTGGATCCGTAAGCCCCAAGAGAGGATCTAGGAAATTGGCGTTGTTTGTTCCTGTCGCCAAAAGCGCATTGCTCGGCGGAGTGTTATTCTGCGTCGGAAATAGCCAGTAACCCGCGCTAGTCGAGCCGCCCTTGTAGTAGGCGGCCTTATACCATTCATTTTCGTTGGGAATCACGTACACTGCCGTAGGCGAACGGGTGACGGCCGCCAACTGTTGATCGGTAAGAGCACCATTGAGCGCATAGGAGCCGGTCTCGGTTGTCGTAGCGTTCTCCACCCCCGTAGCCGGCTGACCATTGGCCAGCCAATTGCAAAACCGAGCCGCATCGCCCCAGGAGACTTCGTTAACCGGGAAATTTGCATCCACACTGACAACGCTATACGAATAACTGCCCGGAATGCCTGAGCGAATAATCCCGCAAGTTGCAAACCCGCTTCCAGGGCTCATGTTCAGGTTGTAAAGCCCATACTGGTCTGTCGCCGCGACGGCATTGAGCATCTGGCAATACTGGGCCGCCGTAATATCGTAAGTGCCCATCTGATAGACATACCCAACCGATCCCAGCCCATTGGCATCCGGTGCATTGCCCGGATCGCCCACCGTCACGAAGCTAAGACTCGTAAGCCCAGGCCCAAGGTTAAAAACGTCTGCCCTGGCCGCCGACGTCGCTCCCAACGCCGAAACGGCCAACATCGTTATAAATCCCGGTGAAATACGCATACGCTTCACCTCATTTACTCCATGAAAGCTGCAAACCAATCACGCAGCCAGGCGGGGAGGGCACGCGAACGGCCAACACCGTCCATACTCTACTACAATTTTATACCGCCGGTGCACCGCCCAAAGCAGGCAAATTCCCGAATTTAACATTTCCCAAACGCACTCATCCGCACCACGACTAATGATACGTGTTGTCCACCAACCCAAACCCCAGAATTCCGACTTACAGCCAGCCGGCCCATGGAATCGCACAGGCGATCACATGCGCTCTCCTGCATATGAACTATCGGTCTGTCTAATAGTTTTAAACGTGCCGAACCCAGCCCAAAACTGTTCCAATCTGTTCCAAACTGTTCGGATTTGAGGCCCAAGCGCCCAAAACTGTCTAAAAGTGTCGAACTGCTTTCATGCCCCGCGTCCCAGCCATCACCCCAAAAACCCCAACTCCTGCACCCTCCCCTTTCTCATCGCCCCCTCAGCGGGAATGCTCAATTCGGTCCCGGCGGCAATGAACGCCTTTTTTACATAGCCCAGGCAGATCGCGGCGTTGGAAAGAACCGGCGAGATCGTGCTGCTGGTGATCCCGCCAATCGCGTTGGCGGCCGCGTCGTAAATCTGGCTGCCCGCCACGGGAAGGGCGTCCCCCTCCATGCGGATGCCGACCAGTTGCTTGGCGATCTGCCCGCGCGCGTGCATGCGGGCGACGATTTCCTGGCCGAGGTAACAACCCTTGGTGAATGATACCCCGCGCGCAAGCTGGACTGGCCCAATCTCAGCCGGCAGGATCGTGTCGTCAAAGTCGATCCCCATCAGCGGCCGCCCCGCTTCGATCCGCGCCGTGTTGAACGCGGCCCACCCAACGGGGCGAAGTTCCAGACTGTTCCAGACCGCCGCCGCGGATGAAGTTGGAACGATCAAATGAAATCCCGGCGAACCGCAGATGTCGTCGCGGAATACGACCGCTTCGGCTCCGGCGATGGTCAATCGCGTCGAATCAAGTTGTCCCATTTCCGGTAAATTCAAGGCGGCAGGCGCTTTAGGCCCGTAAATGCCGATCTCGTGCAGCTCGCCCGCCCGGCTGGAAAGAGTTGCGTTATCGCCGATCAGGTATTTATCCAGCGTCTGCCGCGTCGATTCCAACAGGCGGCGGTCCAGTTCGAGCCATGTCCGATCTCCCAGTTCCAGGACATTTACATCAGAGGCGATGCGGCCCTTGCTGTTGAGCAGGAAGGCGTAGACGCCTTTCCCGGCGGCCAGACCAATCTTAACAGCCTTGTCGTAGGTCTGATTGGTGAGAAGGCGATTGAGGAAGTCCAGCCGGTCCGGGCCGGTCAGTTCCAGGATGGCCCGTTGCGGCCGATTCATGCGGCCGGCGCCTTTGCGGATGGCTGAATACTCCGCCGGCATGTTGCCGAAAGTGGTGACAATCTCAATATCCGCATAGCGTTGGAACTCGGCGGTCGTTTGCCGATGCAGGAAATCCAAGGGGCCATGTTGCAAGGACGAGCCGGTTTGAGGATCATTCCCCATGTTGATTTCCATGCCTCTGCCGGCGGCCGCCTGAAAACCCGCCCGCGACAAACGGCCGCGAGGGAGCCTATTGTTCTGCGACTGGTGTGGGTAGTCAAACCAGTTTCTCTCACTGGACGTATGCTATAATAGGGTGCCTTAACCGACGTGGCCGTTATGACAAACGATCTTCCCCAACGTGAAAACCGCCAGGGCCGAAGCGAAAACAAGGCCCCTACCAAGGATATCACTCCTGTTCTCAAGGGGTGGGATTACGAGTCTGGCACGATTAACGTGCGGAAAATCAACGGCGCTGACGGCTCCCCCAAATTGCAGATGCGCCTGGACCTTGGCCTCCTCCAGATGGAACTGACAGGCCGCCCCGATGGGTATCGCCCGCACGGGTGCGAATCCCTTCTGGATTATTACGAAGCCGCCTTGGATGAACACAAACTTCGCAACGGAACAGAGTTAGGCTTCCATCTGACCGCCGAGCAATGCCAGGAACTGCGCGAGGAATCGGTGATGTATTATCACCGCTACCTGAGCCTGTTTGTGCTGGAAGACTTCCCCGGCGTGGTTCGCGACACGGCCCGGAATCTGCGCGTTTTGGACCTGTGCGGGAAATACGCCATTGATGAACAGGATCGGTTCCTGCTCGAGCAGTACCGGCCCTACATCACCATGATGAACGCCCGAGCTGCTGCGTCGCTGATGTACAAGGAAGGCCAGTACCAGGAAGCGCTGGACGCCGTAAAACGAGGCCTGTCGAGCATCAAGCGTTTCTTCATCCGCTTCGGTCAGGAGGCCGCCTACAAGCAAAGCAATGAGGTTCGCGTTCTCAAGAGCTTCGCGCGGGAGATTCGCAACAAGCTGCCGGTGGACCCCAAGGCGGTCCTGCAATCGCGATTAACCCGAGCCGTTCAGCGCGAAGACTACGAAGAGGCCGCCCGCCTGCGCGACCAACTCAACGCCATGACCGAACCACCGGCTGTTCAGCCTGATTAAAGAGGACGGAAACGGGGACGCAGCTAGTTTCCAAAAACTAGCTGCGTCCCCGTTTCCGTCCTTCACGGCGCGCTTTGCGTCGTCGCAGGGGACAGCGGCTGTAATTCAAACACGCGGAAGTTCTTTACGAGCATGTGATTCTTCGTCGTGCGAAAGGCAAACCAGCCATCCGTGTACGGTTGCGGATCGTTCAATTCAAATATCTTTTTTTCGTTTCGCCAGAATTGGATGAGGTTCCCACTGGCAACGAGCCGAAGCGCCTGCGACTGATTGGCGACGATCAAATCCGGCTTATCGCGCAGATCATTCTGCGGCAGCAGCGGGCGATTATCCTGTTGGCCGATGTAGCGGCGAAACCGCGTGGTGGTATTCGTATTCCCGCCCAGGCCGACGTAATAAGTGAGGAGCTGATCGTAATCGGTGAACTTCCCGCTGCGCGGATGGGCGAAAAAATCATCCGCGCCGCGCGGATCGCGAGCCATCCAGAAACAATTCAAGTCGCTCACGCGGTCGTTGGCTCCGCCGGCCGAAAGAACCGTCGCTTCATATTCAATCATGAGCGGCCCGCGCAGCAGCGGCTTGAACCAGACGCAGCAGCCCGCCGGCACGTCAATGTCCAGCCCGCCGTTTTTCGCGCTGATGCTGCCGCCGTGCTCCAGTTCATTGACCCAATTGGCCAAGCCGTTTGAAAAATCATCGGAGTATTTGAGAGCGCCGATCGCGTAGCGCGGATCGAGACTCTTTTCCGCGGGCGCCGTTTGCGCCCAGCCACAGCTCGCCGCGAGCAGCGCAAAACCAAGGAAAAAACCGCTCTGCGCCATCCTCATCGATCGCTCCATTGCACCCAGGCTTGTCGATCGCACGCATCGCGCGCGTGCAGCAGAACTTCGGCGGTTGCCAGCGAAATTGCTGTGGAAAACCACTCGCTCTTTTCGCCTTGCAACGCCGCCAGCAACTCTAAATGGATCGGCCGGACGATGGCGCGACCGGTGATGTCGATCTCACCCTGCGATTCTGCAATCAACTTGCAGCGCCCCTCGCGAACTTCCAGCACGCCCTTGCTCCCGGCAATCCGAATTCGGTCATCGCCGTGCGTCGCCGCGGCGGCGGGCCGCAGAAAATCCGCGTGGATGACGCCGGTCGCGCCGTTTTCCAACTCGATCAGCAACGCCAGATGATCCTCCATCGTGCCATAATCGGGCCGGGAGAGATTTCCCTGCCTCCCGATGACTTTTTTGATATTCAGCCCGGTGATCCATTGCGCCGCGTCCACCGCGTGGCTGGCGATCCAGAGGAGTGTACCGCCGTAGGATGCGCGATTGGCGTACCAGCTCGGCCGCGTGCCGAAGCGGTAGCTTTTCTGGGCGCTGACGAGGATCACATCGCCGATGAGCTTCCGGGCGATTGCCTCCTGCGCGGCCCGGAATTCCGGCCGGCACCGAAAATCGAATTCGGTAACAAGAATCCGCCGCTGGTCTTGCGCCAATTCCCTCAAAACCGAAAGTTGCTCCCATGTAGCGGCCACCGGTTTATCGCTCACAACGGGAATATTACGCCGCAGCGCTTCGGCGATAATCTCGCCATTATGGCCGTAAACCGCGCCGACGCTGACGCCATCAGGCTTAAACCCCGCGAACATTTTTTCCGGCGAATCGTACCAAGTGGCGACGCCCAGGGCGGTTGCAAGCCGCCGTGCGGCGTCGGCGTCTATGCCGTCTCCGGCAACAGCCGGTGCAATGGAAATTTCGCTGGCCTTTTCCGCCAGCAGCGCACGGAGGTAGTGGTGACCCCAGCCGCCGATAAAACCAAGCTTCATCGTCATCTCCGCCATGTTATACAACTCTCGTGCTGGAAAAGACGATAGGTATTCAGGTATAATTGCGGCGGCAAGTCGTCCTAGCAGCCTGTGGCAAAAGTCCCGCGCGGCAAGGCGAAGTGGGTCTCGGCCGCAGGAGAGACGCGACGACGAGTCGTATTTCATAAGGATATACGTCGAGGAGGAGCAACGAAGCCCGCGGCCGAAAGACACGAGCATGGCCCGCGCGACTTTTGCTACAGGCTGCTAAGGGGAGTGCCGTTTTGATCGGATGTGTGGAGGTGTTTGATGGCCAATGATGTGGCTGCCGATTTGTTAGCGGTGATCCGCATCGACGGGATGCACTGCCATCGCTGCGAAATGGCGATTCAAAAGCGGCTGAGCGAGATTTCCGGCGTCCATGAGGCGGAGGTGGATTTCAACAGCCGCCAGGCTTCCGTGCTCTTCGATCGCTCGACGGTCAGTGTGGAGCAACTGGTCGACGCCATCCGCGACGCCGGATATCAGGCGAGCGCCACCACGGTGGGCCTGGAAGTGTAACCGCCCTACCCGCCAAAGAGGCGGCATTTTCCGCCGCTTTACTTATTGTAATGCGCCCTCAAGCTGGAACGACCCCGTCGGCGACTCGATTTTGCCCGACGACGGCTCATCCGTTACCGCGCCAATCGTGAGCCGAGGTGCGATATCCGCGGGAACCGTCGAAACCAACTCGGCATTGCCCGTAGAGTTGGGATCAAAATTCCCCGCGGGGATTTTCGTCTTCGCATCGGTCGTGACAAACCATAATTCGTACGTCTTCCCCGGCGGCGGCGGCTTGAGGCCGGTAGCGAAGAAATGCCATACCTGATGATCGGCATCCCAGAAGACGCGCGCGTGCGCGCCAGTGGGCTGCTGATTCGTGCCGTCCAAGGAGATCACTTTCAAATTCGGCTCGGCAGCCCAGGAAGATAAATCCAGCAACACCGACCGCTGCGATATCAACTCCTGCTGCTGCTGCAGGAGCGCGTTCATCACCAGCGCGTGCTGCGCCTCTTCCGAAGCGGTAGCGAATTGGCTCGCCTGCCGCGTCTGCATGCGCATGGCGAAGAAGAGCGAGACCACCACCGCTATCGTTGCCGCGATCGCCGCCGTCATGGCCAATTGGCTCATCCACGAGACCGGCATCATCTGCTGCCCCGCTCCGCGCGGCATTTGCGCCGTCCGCGGCGCACGGCTGGAGCCGATGGCCAGAAGAAGGCGCTGGCGGACTTCCTGCGGCGGCGCTTCGGGGGGAAGACTCAGCGCCAGCAAGGCCAGCGTCGCCTGTGCTTCAGCCAGTTTGCCCGCGCAGGTGGGACATCCCGCCGAGAGGTGTCCGCGCACCTCCTCCGCCTCGCGGTCGCTCAGTGCGCCGGCGGCGTAAAGCAGGACCTGATCTGTAAACTCCTCGCAATTCACGAAACTTCTCCGCAACACAAAAGGACGTTGCCGCGACCTGAATCACATCCGCGGTGGATAATGTGTGACGCCCGATGCCCGAATTTACCTGCCCCAACAAGCCGAAAGGTGCGACTCTTCCCAGCCGCCCCTTAATCCATACGAACAAACTCCCGTAAGTGGATGAGCCCCTGGCGAATGTAAGTTTTGATTGTCCCCAGCGGCTTCCCCAGCTTCTCGGCGATCTCAGTATGACTTAAATCGTCGAAAAAAGACATCTCCACCGCCTGCCGCTGTGCCGGGTCCAGCCGCGCCAGCGCCGCCCGCACCTTTTCACCCAATTCCTTGGTAATCGCATCGGTCAGCGGGGTGCCGGAAGAACTGGCAGAACTGGCGCCCCCGGAATAATCGGACTCGGTCTGAACCGTCCGCCGCTTCATCAGCGACCGGCGGCGGTCGATGGCCCGGCTCCGCGCCACCGTCAGGAGGTACGTCAGCGGGCTGCCCCGCGCCGCGTCGTAGCGGTCGGCCCGGCGCCAGATCTCCCAGAAGATATCGGCTAGTAAATCCTCGGCTTCAGAACGATCCCGCACGATCCTCAGGCAAAGCGCGAACACTAATGGAGAATGACGATCGTACAACGCCGCGATAGCCGTTGCGTCTCCGGCGGCGACAGCCTCCATCAGAAGAAAGTCGTCGGTTGTTTTAGCCCGTGCGGCTACCGCGGCCAAATCGGCCTCCCATGAAGCATGTCCGGTGTCGGCCTGTTTGTACCGACTAGAACATCAGAATATCCGGTTAGAACTTGTCGGGGAACTGCTGGCTGATCGCGTCGGACAACGCGATGGCCATCGTATCCATGAAGTGGGCGGCATCCCGCTCTTTTGTATAGGCACCCGCGTAGTCCTTCGAAGCTTGAGCATTCACCATGTCCATGATATTGGCGACCTGCTGCTTGGCCAGATCGGCCACCGGCCCTTGCTTGAGGCCGCCGTTGGTCACCGTCTGGAAGAACGTTCCAAAGTCCTGCGCGAATTGGACCAGATTTTTCACGGCCGCCGCCTCACCGTCCTTGTCGCTCTTGGCCAACGCGGTGGTGTAATCGTTGATGTATCCAATATACGGACGCCAGATTCCCAGGAAGTCTTTCTTCTGGTCATCGCCGTAAACATTGGCAATGACATTGGACAATTCGGTGCTATTGGCGTCAACCGCGCCCGCGGCTGCATTGTATTCGTCGGTTCGGCCGCCCAGGGCGGCGTCTGTCATCGCCGCGGTCAATTCAATATGCTCGCGAAGGAGTGAATCGAGCGTGGTCCGCAGGTTGGCGGCGGCTGTGTCGGCGTGGGTCGTGCCCGAACCGGCCGTATTGTCCGTGTTGGACATGCATCCGCCCATCACGATAGCGGCGGCCAAAACCAAGCCGCTGCCGACAACCTTACCGCCGCGAAAAGTTGAAACCATCTTGCAGTCTCCTGTTCCCAAAGTGAACGCACAAATTTAACCCTGGGCGGATTATAACGTGTGTAAGACGCCACGAAAGACCCCGCATATCGAATTCGGCGTTGCGAGCTATCAGCGTTGGCTCGATTTTTGCACAAGGCGCATTTGCTCTACGGCCGGCAGAAGCTGCCTGCCCAATTGCAGCATGCGTTCAAATTCTTCCGTGCTCATCAGGCGGCTGGAGAAATCCAGCCAGATCGCGCGGCCGCAGACCAGCACGCCGACATCAGAGCGAAGCAGGTTCCGCGCGGGCAATTCGGCAAAAACCGACGCGAATGCCGAGGCAAAGGCGGCCTCACAGCCGAACAGCACGAACTGTTCCGGCGCCGACAGTGACGGAAAGCTGGAGAGCGAGAACAGATCGACGAAGCTCACGGCATGACTCACCGGGCGCAATCCGGTCGGCGGGCATGATTCCAGAAGATCGCTTTGCATGGCCATAATCCGCCAGCGCGGAACATTGCCCTGCGCTTCCGGCGGTGAATCGGTAGTCAATTCGGCCAGCGCCCAGTTTGGTCCGACAATCGTTATACTGGCCCGCGGATGAAACGCCTCAAGCCTCTTCAACGGAAGCGGCGGCTCACCGCGCCAGGGTGACTCGATCAGATGGCCGCCATGCAGGCGCGCCCATTGCCGAATGACAGACTCCTGATGTTTCCTGGCGATCTGACGGGCGAGCAAGCTGAAAACCGCCACCGACGCGGCTAACATCACAGCCAGCACCGCCAACACCGTCCCGGACAAAGCGGCGGGCAGCGTTTGGCCCGATATCACCATGCGTCCGATATTAACGCTCGCCGCCAGCGAGTAAAATGGGTCTGAATAACGACTGAGTGCTGAGGACTGAGGACTGAGGCGCAGAAAAACCCAAAGCCGTTCCTGAACTCATCTTCCTCTCAGTCCTCCAGGCCCCCCAGGGCCTGGCCGCGGCCGGTAATGTTTCGTGGCGATTATAAATCCCGTACCTCAACACCCTTCACCGATAGACGTTGTTACATGGCCGATTTCAGCCGTATCGTAAACCAGGCCAAAAAGCGCTACCACGTCCGTGTGCGCCGCTGGCGAACTTCCATGAGTGGCGCAGCGTGGCGGGCTTACCATTGCGACGGCCGAACCGTTAACTGGATCGAAGCCCCCCGCCCCAAAACCCCCATCAGCCTTTCCATCTTCCTCCACGAAATCGGCCACCATGCCATAGGCTTTGAAAAGTACAAAAAGCGCTGCGAAGAAGAGTATCACGTCTGGTTGTGGGCTCTGGCAGAGATGAAACGCTGCGGCGTCGAGCCTGACGCGCGCGTAAAACGGCGCTTTGATCTCTCCATGCGCTACGCCGTCGCCAAGGCCATGCGCCGCGGGATCAAGAATCTCCCCAGCAAACTGCGCCGATTTGCCCCGCGCCCTCCCTAAAAAGAAGACGCCGAAAGGAACGTCCATCATTCCTTTCGGCGTCAATGACGGAAGCGCGTCAGCCACTTCCGCGTTTTTTTCTCAATCCGCTTGCCTTAATCGGCGCTCCGTTAGTCAGCGCCTTGTGCCACCACCGCTGGCTGCACGTGCGTCCGCACTCTCAGGACGCCGTCTTCCATGACCGCGCGAATCTTGGCCAGGGCCTTATTTTGAATCTGCCGCACGCGCTCCTTGGTCACCCCGATGATCCGGCCGACCTCTTCGAGCGTGAGCGGTGACTCATCTTCCTGCTTCCAGTTGAACCGGCGGCGGATGACCGTCTGTTCAATATTGGATAGATCGGCCAGGTTGCGCTCGACGATCGCTTTAAGCTCGTCGATGCAATCTTCCTCCACCGCGTCGCGGCGGCGGTCCTGCCAATCACTCTTCTCCAGGTCCGGCTCAAACTCAACCGGGAACCGATTGCGATGCCGCGTGGCTTTCATCGCCGTGCGGCTGAACGCCTTCAGGATGGCCCGGCAGGCATAAGTACTGAACTTAAAGCCGCGATCGACGTTGAATTTTTCAACGGCCCGCAAAAGGGCCATGTTTCCTTCGCTGACGACCTCGGCAAAATCCAGGTCTCCCAGCCGGGTGCGCTTGGCCATCGCCAGCACCAGGGCCAGATTGGTCCGGACGAGATATTCTCGGAAATGCTCAAACTTGCGATGCCACTCAGCGAATTCCTTGGCCAAATCCAAGGTAAGACCTTCGGCCCGGATTTTCCGCTTGAGGCGGCCGAGCTTTACCTTGCAGTAATTGAACCGGTAGAACATCAGCCGCTCTTCCGCGGCGCCCATGAGCTGCGGCGCACCGGTCGTGCTGGGATCGGCCCCATCCTCGCGGGTGGGTTGATACCAGCTCGTTAGCGGCAGAATCGGCTCGTTCTCAAAGTTAAACAGCTCCTGTTCAATCCCTTTGCGACGGAACATCGGACTGTCCATGAACTTATAGTTTTCTTCCAAAAGTTGCTCGACCTGGCGTCGGAGCGGGCGCGGAATCGGCGCGGACCGGACTGACGCCTTTTCTTTCTTTGCGGCGGGTTCTTTACCCGCGATAAGGACGGCCATGACAGACCTCCATTTCTTTCCCTTCATCCCTACTAGCAAAGGGCGGACACAACGCCCCATATTATGCGATTTTTTTTCGTTCGCTCCTCAATTATCGTCCAATTGAGACCGAAAATCAACTAAATTTTCTTGCGTTTAATCCATATAAAACATACACTTACGTTGCTAAAACGCCTGTCCGAAAAACCTTATAGATAATTTGCCATTACCTTAGGTCGCACGGTTGTCCAGATAGGGCCATGACGCTACATTGGGCAAGCAAATTGCCCAGTTGGACCATTTTTGGCAGCCGAGACCATGCCCAAACTCTGCCTTGGCGGAGCGTTTAATCCCATTCACCATGGCCACCTGATCTGCGCCCGCGCGGCTGCCGAGGCGGCCGGCCTGGATACTGTCGTGCTCGTACCTAATCACGTCCCACCCCTCAACAAGTTACACCCTCAGGCTATTCCCTTAGAACTGGCCTCCCCCCAGGACCGGCTCCAAATGTGCCGTCTGGCCATCGCGGATGCCGACGGCTTTGAAGTAGACGACCGGGAGCTGCGCCGGGAGGGGCCTAGTTACACCATCGACACGGCCCACCAACTTCTACGCGACGGATGGCCGCAGGTTCATTGGCTGATCGGGGCCGATCAGGTGCAAATCTTGCCTAAATGGCATGAAGCGACCGAATTGGTCAAACTGGTCCACTTCCTGGTGATGGGCCGGCCGGGTTCGGTGATCGATTGGGACAGCATCCCTGCGCAGTTTCGATTCCTGGCCGACCGCGTCATCCCCGCACCGGCAATGGATATTTCCTCGACGCTCGTCCGCCGCCGCGTGGCCGAGGGACTCCCCATCGACTTCCTTACGCCTCCGGCCGTCTGCCGATACATTGAGGACCACGGTCTGTATCGAAGCTCACAGACCTGCGACTCATGAACCTTTACGACATCGCCTATCTGCTGGGAGGTTGTCTGGCCGCGCCGGCGTGGCTTCTCCGAGGGGCTTCCAGAAAAAAGGTCCTGGGCGCCCTCAAAGGCCGCATGGGGCATATTCCCCCTCGGACGGGCAGCGCCACCGGAATCCTTATCCATGCAGTGAGCCTAGGCGAAATGAATGCCACCCGGGAGTTGGTCCGCCGCCTGCGCCTCGCCCGCAACGAAGGGCAACTGCATTTCATCATCACCACCACCACCGACACCGGCTTTGCGCGCGGTCAGGAACTCTACGGCAGCCAAAGCGATGTGACACTGGTTCGCTTTCCCCTGGATTTCAGTTGGGCCGTGAATCGCCTGTTGGAAAGCCTTCGCCCAAGTGTCGCGGTGCTGATGGAATTGGAAGTCTGGCCCAATTTCCTTCGCCAATGCCGCCGGGCGGGAATCCCCGTCCTCATTATTAATGGACGGCTCACCGAGGCCAGCTTCTCGCGCTACGCCCGCATCAAGCCAATGGCACGAGCCATGTTCCGTCAAGTTCAGGCCATTTGCGCTCAGGATGAGATTTACGCCAAGCGGTTTATTGAGCTAGGCGCCGATCCGGCCGCCGTTAGCGTCACTGGCACCATGAAATTCGACACCGCCGAGATATCCGAGCCAGTCGAGGCCGCCCAGACATTAGCTCGCGCCACCAGTGTAAGCGCCGGCGACGGCCCGATCTGGCTATGCGCCTCAACCGGACCGGGTGAGGAGGCGATTGTCCTGGAGCAATACCGCGCATTGCTGGCCCGCTTTCCGACTTTGCGATTAGTCATCGTGCCTCGCCACCCCCAGCGATTCGACGAAGCCGCAGGCCTGATCGCCACCGCCGGATTTCCCTGCCTGCGGCGGTCGCGCGCCGCCGCTACACCCTCTCCCGGTATTCCGGGAGAGGTTCGCCGGCGAGTCATCCTCGGCGACACCATGGGCGAACTGCGCGCCTGGTATTCCCTGGCCGACGTCGTCTTCGTCGGCCGGACGCTCGTGGATTTAGGCCCGCGCCAGCACGGCAGCGACATGATCGAGCCTGCCGCGCTGGCCAAGCCCGTGGTCGTCGGTCCCTTTACCGGCAATTTCGCCGAACCGATGGCCAAATTCCTGGACGCCGATGCAATGGTAGAAGTGAACAGCCCCAATGAATTAGGCAAAGAAACCGCCGAACTCCTCCAGGACACCCAGCGCGCCGCCGCCCTTGGCCGGCGCGCCAAACAAGTCGTGGCCAGTGAGCGCGGCGCCACCGACCGCCACGTCAACGCCATTCTGAAATTGCTGTAATAAACCCAACGCGGAAGGAACTAACATGCGACGCATTTCGATCTTGGCCTTGCTGACGGTATTGGCTGTTACACTCTCCGCCGGCGCCGATGTGAAGCCGGCCGCATTTTTCAGCGATCACATGGTGATCCAGCAGGCCACGCCCGTTCCCGTCTGGGGCGTTGCCGATCCGGGAGAACAAATTACCGTCAGCCTCGGCGATTCCAAGGCCACGGCGACCGCCGGCGCCGACGGACATTGGATGGCCCGCCTGCCGGAGCAAACCGCCGGGGATGCCCCCCTGGAGATGACCATCGCCGGGAAGAATTCGCTGACCATCCATGACGTGCTGGTGGGCGAAGTCTGGGTCGGTTCCGGACAATCCAACATGGTTTTCCCCGTTTCCAAATCCCACGGCTCCTACGCGGGATTGCTCAACGAGGAGCAGGAGATCGCCGCCGCCAACTACCCCCACATCCGCATGTTCACGCCGCGCTCGGTCAAGGCGTATGAGCCGCAAACCAGCGTGCAGGGCCAATGGGAGGTTTGCTCCCCGCAGACGGTTCCGGCTTGGTCCGCGGTTGGATACCTGTTCGCGCGCAATCTGCAAAAGGAACTGAAGGTTCCTGTCGGGGTGGTCACGCTCGCGTTCGGCGCCAGCACGGCCGAGGCCTGGGTGTCGCGCGAGAAACTGGCGTCCGATCCGCTGCTCAAGCCCATGCTCGATGGATTCGACGCCTCGGAGAAATTCTATCGCGCCAATCCTCAGGCCCCGGCCGCGCAAGCGCCGCCACGCCCCTGGCCCATGAACAAGACCGGCGCGCGTCCGACTCGCCAGACCGACCCCGTGCAGGATCAGCACGAGCCGACAGTCCTGTTCAACGCGATGATCAATCCCGCGATTCCCTACGCGATGCGCGGCGTGATCTGGTATCAGGGTGAATCCATCTGCGGCGGGCAGGCCGGCGTCGATCTTTATCCCCATGTACAAGCCGCGCTCATCCAAGACTGGCGGGCTCGCTGGGGCGAAGGCGATTTCCCGTTTTTTATCGTCCAGCTCCCGGGCCAGAAAAATTTGAGCAACAACCCCCTCGTGCGCGAGGGCCAGGCGGCGGTGCTTTCCCTTCCCAATACGGAAATGGCCGTCACCATCGACATCGGCGAAGCCAACAATGTGCATCCCCACAACAAAGAACCCCTTGGCGACCGCCTCACCCGCATCGCCCTGGCGAAAACCTACGGCCGCGACATCGAATACTCCGGACCTCGGTATGAATCCATGACCATCGAGGGAAGCGCCGTTCGCATCAAGTTTTCACACCTGGGGGGCGGCCTGGTGGCCAAGGGCGGAGCCTTGAAGTGGTTCCAGATCGCCGGCGCCGATCAGAAGTTCGTGGATGCCGACGCCCAAATCGACGGCGACACCATCCGCGTCACCGCCGCCAGCGTCCCCTCGCCCCAGGCGGTGCGCTACGCCTGGGACGACTTCCCCGACGGGTGCAATCTGTACAATGCCGCTGACCTTCCTGCGGCCCCGTTCCGCACCGATCACTGGGATTATCCACTGGTGGGAATCGTGAATTAGCGGCGCGGGTCACTTGCCGATCTCGTGCCCCGCCTCGGGATGTTGCACGAGAAAATCAAATCCATCGCGCACCTCGGCCGGAATCCCCGCCTGCTGCTCGGCCGTCTCGACAGGCCCGTCAAAAATGGTCTTTCCGCCCGCGCCCATCACCAGCAGATGCGTCGGCTTGTCGTCGGCCATCGTCAGGACCAGCGCGTGCGTGCCATTGGCCCAGACCAGATTTCGCGAGCTGGATTGCGGCGTGATCAAGGTGACCGTGCCGCCTCCCGCCGGCGACAAAAACAAGCCGCCCGCGGTAATCTCCTGCGCCGGCTGCGTCGTCGAAATAGTCACCAGCCCATTCGCCACTCCAACTACCGGCGGCTGCGTCGACATGGCCTCCGCCTTCTGCAGGATCTGCCTCAGCAACTGCTCGACTTTCTCCGGCAATGGCTGCCCCGGCACGTTCTGCACGGGACCGTCAAAGAGAACCTTGCCGCTGCCGACCTCAACGGCCTTGAGATGATTCCTGTCGTCCACAGTCAGCGAATATTGCCCATCATTTATTGCAATCGAAGAAGATGAAAACGGTTCCGCAACCTGGCCTCCGGCACTGCCGCTAACGGGGTTCACTTTGTTCAGAAAAACCCGCACCTTCGGCGATGCCGGGATACTCACCGGCCCCCCGGCGACATTGGTTCCCAGCTTCGCCGTCACTGTCGCCGTCTGTCCGGCATGAATGAGCGTGATTGTCACCTGGTCCCCATTCTTGTGGCTGCGCACCAGCGCCTCCAGTTGGGCCGGCGCGATCAGGAGCTGATCGTCCAATTTGGTCAGCACGTCATATCTCTTGATCCCCGCCGCCTCGGCCGGACTGCCCGGCGAAATCGACTGCACCATCAACCCAAACCCCGGCTGCAACTGCAATTGCTCCCCCATCGCCTCGGAGACCGGCTCCGCTCCAACGCCAAGGAATGTGACATTCGCCGGGAAATTGGGAAATCCCTCGGCCTTGGGACTCAGTTGCTGCAATCGCTCCTGCAACAGTTTGATCTGCTGCCGCAGATTCAGCACCTTGGCACTCTCCGGACCGTATTGTGTCTCGGCCGCCGCATCCATCGAAATCAATTGATCGAGCTGCGCGTTGATTGCATCCGCTTGGACGGCGGCGGCGTCGTACTCCATTCGCATTTTTGCCTGTTTCACATCAAACTGCGGATTGGTTCCCGGTGCGCCGCCCGGAACCGAGACTGAAACCGATCCGGCCTCAGTGGGCGCGGGAGGCGGCGCCGGCGCATCCGGCGGATCAGCCGCCCAAACGGATGTGCTCGACAACAAACCCAATGCAATTACCGCTGCCGCTGTTTTAAACATGGCCGTCTCCGGAATTGAAAAAGTGTTCCATTTTGTTCCGAACTGTTCCATTTTGTTCAATACTGTTCCAGCGTCTCGATCTCCCACTGCTCGTGCGGCACGGTGGTGCTCACAGTGGTGCGCGTCGTGGGATCAAAACAGTCGGTTTGTTCCACGATCTCGCGCCGGTACGCCCGGCCCGGCACGCCGTTCACCTCGGCCGCGCCGGCATCAAAGGTCTTGTCATAGGTCACGCATTCCACAACCGGCGTTTCGTTGGCCTTCGGCAAAACCTTGGCGATAGGATGTTTGGCCGGCCGCTCCATGATCCACGCAGCGACGCCTCCCCCCAGCGCCATGACCACTGCCGCCGCGATCGCTGACGTCCAGCGCATTTGCCGGGCGCGCCGCCGCGCCGCGAGAAAACTCGCTTCCGCACGGCCCGACTGGCAACTCAATTCCCCCGTAACAAAACGGGCCAGCGCCTCGTCCAGGCCGGACTCATCGAAATGATCGTCAGGTAATTCGCCTTTCATGGCCTTTGCGCCCCAGCCTCTTTGGCTGCAAGTTTCTCCCGCAATGTCTGCCGCGCCCGGCTGAGCCGCATATCCACGGCGGCAGGCGAGAGATTCAACGTTTCACCGATCTCGCGGCTCGAAAGCGTCTGGTAGTAGCGAAGCATGACAATCTGCCGCGACAGATCATCCAGCTCCGCCAGCGCCGCCCGCAACTGCCGCTGCGAATCCTCGTGTTGCAGCGCCGTCGCCGGATCAATGCCGCGCGGATCGGCCAGTTCCTCGGCGACCTCTCCCTCAAACCGGGCCTGTCGTCCGGCGCGATCCAGGGCCAGATTCCGCACGATCTCCAGAATCCAACCTCCAAATCGCTCGGGCTGCCTGAGCCGGCCGATTCCTTTCCAGGCCCGTAAAAAAGCCTCCTGAGTCACCTCGCCGGCATCGTCGCCCCGGCCGCAAATGCCCAGCGCCGCGGCAAGAGCCGCCGCCTCAAAACGGCGAATCAATTCAACGAACGCCTTTTCGCCCCTGGCGCCTCTGCCGGCGGCGGCCCGCACCAGTTGCTCGACCTCTTCTTCCAAGGCGGCTCCGTCGTTGCAAACGCCGTCGTCTCATGAATAAAGACTCCGACTCCCGGCCGACCTAACAAAAGAAATGCGATTTGAACCGCCAAGACTCCCGGACGCCAAGTGTGAGGGCCACTAAAAAATGCGCCTTTTCCTGATTTCCTTCGCGTTCTTGGCCCCCGCGCGTTTAAATCTCCGCTGTCCGCTTTCACCGTCGGCGGAGGTAGTAGGCTTAGATAGCAGGCAGTTATTGAGGGTCCTTTCACCATGACGGACGTGGAGTTGCTCGAACAACATCGCGGCGGCAGCGATAGCGCCTTTGCGGATTTGGTCCGCCGCCACCTTGGCTGGGTTTACGGCGTCGCCCGGCGGCGGCTCCATGATGCGCATCTGGCGGAGGATGTCGCCCAGGCGGTTTTTGTACTGCTCGATCGCAAGGCTCCTCAGTTCCCTGCCGACGCGGCCATGATCTGCTGGCTGCATAAGACGGCCTGGTACGCGACAGAATCGGCGGCGCGCAATGAACGGCGCCGCCAGCGGCGCGAGACTCAGGCGGCGGAGTTGCAACTCAAGGCGCGGGAGTCGGCAGATTCGGATGAGCCCGATTGGGAGCATCTGGCGCCGCTCCTCGATGAGTTGATCGGCCAGCTTGGCAAGATGGATCGGGAGGCCGTGCTGCTGCGGTATTACCGCGACTTGAGCTTTGCCGAAGTAGGCGAGCAGACGGGGACGACGGCTGAGGGAGCGCGAAAGCGCGTTGACCGGGCAGTGGAAAAGCTGCGGAAGCTCGCCGCCGGGCGCGGGATGACAATGTCGTCCGTATCCCTCATGGGCGCGCTGGCGACGCATGTGCGGATTCCGCCGCCGCCCGGGCTTGTGGCGACCAGCGCGGTGACGGCGACCGCCGGGGCGGGGTCGAGCCTGGGGACATCGAGCGCGGCGATTGTCAAAGGCTCGCTCTGGTCAATGGCAGCGTCGAAGTTGGCGGTGGCGGGGATTGTGGCCGCCGCGCTGGCGCTCATGGCAACTGGAGGGGCGATCGCCTGGCATTTTGCGCCCCCGACGAACACGCCGGTTGTTCCGGAAAATGTTCCCGTCGGGACTGCGATCGTCGCGCCAAACCCAGTGCCGACTCCAGCGCCGGCGAAACCGCCGGCCGTAGCAAACGAACAGTTGGAGGCGCGATCGCCCTTTTCGGATATTCGCTGGCGCGGGCAAACGGCGCAGGTACAGGTCGGCGACTCGTGGTATGAGTGGGTTTCGATCAATGATATTCCGGCGGCCAGCATTGTCGCGTTCGCCAGGCAAAATGTCGGTGATACGTGGCAGCAGCGCTTGACGACCGAGCTTCCCCTCTTGCTCAGCGGCATGGGACATCCGGCCGGGGCAACAGTGAAGCTTGGTTTGAGACGCCTGGATACCGGGGAGCCGCTCACGCTGGCGGATGTGCCGATGACGGCGGAAAACGCCAGGCTTATCAGCCCGCAGTCGGGAGGGGTCGCGGCGTTCTCGGCGATGCGATGGAGCGTGGAAATGCCGCAGGTGGAAGTCAAGAGCCAATGGTATGAACTGGCGGCCATCGATGGCGTAGCGGCGAGTGATATCGTGGCGTTCGCCAAAACCAAATATGGGCTGGGCGCCAACGGGGCGGGTGAAGTGTGGTGGAGGAAGCGGATTGTGGAGGACCTGCCGACCGTGCTGACGGCGATGGGGCGAGAGCCGGGGCATACGGTGAATCTGCAACTGGTAAACCTCGACGATGGCAAAACCGTCACGATGAACAACGTGCCGATGACCGAGGGAAATCGCGAGTCAATTTTGAATTACGAGGGGAAGACCAATCTGCCCTAGCGGAATTGAAATCGCGACGGACATTAACGGAGGCATCCGACATGACGCAAATGACCAAAGGAATCGTGATCGGCGCTGGGGCGGTGCTGTCGCTGGCCATTGGAGCGGCGATCTTCGGGGTGATCTGGTATCTCAATTCGCCACAGACGGTGGCGATTCCCGTGGCAAGCCCCGCGCCCATGCCACCACCGGCCCCGTCATTGGCGGCCGTTGCGCAGGCCCGGGCAGACTTGGCGGTTGCCCGTGGCCCGTTGCCGCCGATGCTGGAAATCACTTCTCCGTTTACGGACGTGCGCTGGCGCGGGAACGTGCCGGAAGTGCAAGTGAGTGGGGTCTGGTATGAGCTGATATCGGTGAACAATCATCCGGTCGAGGAGATCATCGCCGGGGCGCACAAGCTGTCGGCCGACCGTTGGCGCGGGGCGGTCGCCGACAGCATGGGCGAGATTGTGCAGATGCTGGGGGATGCGCCGAGCGAGTCTGTCAAGCTCGGATTGCAGACGCTGGACACGCGCCAAGCCGTGGCACTCGACGACGTGGCGATGACCAGCGCCAACTTCCAGAAGATACGTCCCCCGCCGGCGCTGGGGGCGGCGTTCAGCGGCGTTCGATGGAACGGGGATGTAACCGAAGTCGAGGTGAACGGGCGATGGTATGAGCTGGTGGCCGTTGACGACCAACCCGTGGATAAGATCATTGCCTATGCGAAAGAGACGTTCCGGGAAAGATGGCAAAAACGCCTCGCCGAAGACCTGGATACGGTTATGACCGGGATGAACCACCCGCTGGGGAGCGCGGTCGATCTGCAATTGCAAAACTTGAATACGCACGAAGCGGTGACAATGAATCAAGTGCCGCTGACGCCGGAGAATCGGAATTCAATACTCGATGAGCACGGCGACTTCGGTACGGCGGGACATCCGTGATGCGCAAGTTTGAAAAGGCCGCTCGCATGCGACTTCAAGATTCGCGCAACACGAACGGCGTAACAATAAGCCCCGCGCAGACCAGCAGCAGGATAATCAAGTTGGGGATGAAATAGGGGCAGATCATCAGGGCCACCCCAGCGCCCATGGGGACAAATTGGCCGGCGTTCTTGCCATACATGACAAAGCCCATGCCGACGGTGCCGGTCAGCAGGGAAAGCATCAGCGTCGTGGAGTCCATGGATATTTACCTCCGGGGCGGTTGGCTGCCACTAGCAGACGCGAGCAACGCACGTGCGACCTCCGCACAGGCTGCTAGCGATTTATCGGCCGTTTGCAGGGGTGGGTTAAGAGGCGGAGGATTTGGCAATTATCCGATCCAGCGCGGAAGCGACGCGCCGCCGGCGCGTCTCGGGGCGTTTGGCTTCAACGATGTGCTTGATGTACTCGCGTTTGTGGCTGGGAGGAAGTTTATCGAAGATCGCGGCTGCTTTGGGGTGCTCCGTTAGCGCGGCGCGGAGGTCAGGGGGAATCTGGATTTTTGCGGCGGCGGCGGCGGATTTCGCTGGCATGGTGCTGTCCCCTGAAACTCTGATTTAATCACCGATCTCCTTGCGGATCAACTCGCCGAGTCCGCGCGCATCGGCGTTGCGCAGGCGCTCCAGGACGCATTGCCAGCGATAGGCGGGCGAACCGCCCGAGTCCAGGGGGCGGTGCTTGAAGAGTTTGTCGAAAGCGCGCCGGTGGCGGTCGTATTCAGCCTGAATCCAGGCAAAGCGCGAAATAAACTCCGAGACGTAGGCGTCGGCGAACGCTTTTGGATCGGGGACGCACTTGAGGCGCCGGACAATCGGGCCGGCATATTCGGCGGCGCGGGCGGTGAGGCTACCTTTCCAATCGACGAAGGTGCCGACGTAGTCGGACACGACGATGGTGATGCCGTCGGGGATGTCCACGACGATTTCGTCGCCAACATCGAAAATGACCGGCCCGGGCATGTCGTGGCCTTCGATGATTTCGGCGCGGCCGACGAGGATGTTGGAGGCGGCGGCGCGCCCGAGTTGCTGGGCAAACGCATGGGCGAAGTTGGGATCGGCCAGGCGCCGGGCCGAGATCTGATCGGTGCCCACGCCGGCGATGTAGTCGCGCTGGAAATAGGGCGACCAGATGCGCCGGCCGACGTAGCGGGAATTAGAGCCGTCGTAGCGCTCGGCGACTTTACGGGCGAACTGGCTGCCGGGAAGATTCATGCCCAATTGGCGGCAGGCGAGGCGGCGGTCCAGGACGTACTCCGTATATTCCTCGGAATCCTCCATCGCTTTTTCCAGGCTGCAACCCTGATCGAGACGCTCGCGCACGCCCCAGCGCTGCATGCGGATGACCTGGAGGATTTCCTCGGCGGCCCGGCGATGCTTGATCTGGGCGACGTACACCTCGCGGCGGCCGGCGCGATGCTCGTTGCGATTTGCCGAGGGAAGAACGTGGCCGAGGTTGATGTACTCAAGATCGCCGAATTCCTGGACGGCATTGAGAATGAGGCCGTTGAGGACGGTGGAGATTTGCTGATCGTGCTGGCGGCCGGTGGATTCCTCGATGGCGGGGTCGATGATGAGTTCGCCGTCTTCGATGCGCGCGCCGGGCAGCCAGTCGACGCGCATGGAGAAATCGAGGTCGAGGCCCATGGTCTGGTCTTCAGCGCGGGCGTCGTCACCGCGGGTGACAAGGCGCTGAAACATGCGCTTTCGCCAGGGCGGATCGTCGAGGTCATCGCACTGGTATTCAGGGGCAACGAGGGTTTTGAGGCGCTGGCAAAACGCCTGAAAGCGGGAGCGTAGCTCTTCGGGCGGAGCTGTGCTGAGCGATTCAAGTTCGGCGACAGCCGGGGCCGGATGAGCCATGAAGAATTCGACCTCGGGGAAATCGCTGCCGTTGAGCTGATTGCAATAGGTGGCGATTTCGACGAGGTGCTTGCGGAGTTCGGCGTCGTCGAATTCGGCGAGCTTGCGGAAGCTTTCGTAGGTCACGTATCGCGTGCCGGAGATGGGGCTGTAGTAATAGATTGGCTGGCCGCCGATGGCGGAGCGCGATTCGGCGATCATGCGGCGAATCTGCTTGGGGGCGGTGGGCGGCAGGAACATGCGCCAGCATTCGCCGCGGTGCTTGAGCGCGTCGCGGACGCGGGTGTCGCTGAGGAGGAGGTATTGGATCTGGCGCTTGGGGAGGAGTTCCTGCAGCAGTTCGTCGGCAGCGAGGGCGAGGTCCATGCGCGAGGGGTCGGGGCGGATGAGGACCCCTTGGTCGTTGACGAGCAGATCGACGGCCTGGTCAAGTTCATTTTGATATTCGTCGGCGGTAAGGGGCTGCTCGCCATGCTCGAGGCGCGTCTGATTGATGGAATCGACAAACATGGTGCGCTGGTAGGCGTGCAGGGGCATTTCCGGAAGGGCGACGAGGGTTTTGGCTTTGGGAAAGATGGAGGCGATGCGAACACAAAGCTCGCCGTTGCCGCTGCGCTTCATCAATTCTTCGCCGACGATTTTGACCATCATGCCCTCGACTGCCAGACAGAGTAACCCATTAGGAGGCAAAACGAATCATCGGGATAGGTTACCCGACAAGCATCGGCTCAAGCCAGTTTGGGACATAACTGCCATTGTTCAATCATTTGCTCCCACTATTGTACATTACCATCCGATATTGGACTTTACAGGACATTTAATTAGCGATAAGACAGGTGCCCGGAAAGGATCGGAAGCCATGAAACTGACAGTGCGCGATGCGGCGCGAATCTTAAGTGTTTATGAAAAAAGCGTTTATCGCTGGATCAAGGATGGGATTATCCCGGCTTACCAGATCAACGACCAATATCGATTCAACCGGGCGGAGCTGCTGGAATGGGCGACGTCGCGAAGAATCAATGTGTCGCCGGAGATTTTTGCAGAGCCGGAGGGCGGGGAGACGCCGCCGCCGAATTAGAGCGATGCACTGGCGACGGGGGGCATCTATTACCGGATGGGGGGCGTGGATAAGGCATCAGTGCTGCAGGCGGTGGTGGATGTGATGAAGCTGCCGGAGGAAGTGGACCGGAAGTTTCTTTATGAGGTGTTGCTGGCGAGGGAAGCGCTGGGTTCGACGGGCGTTGGCGACGGGATTGCCATTCCGCATGTGCGAAATCCAATCGTCCTGCACGTCGTGCGGCCGGTCGTGACGCTCTGTTTCCTGGAGCGGCCGGTCGAGTTTGGGGCGCTGGATGGGCGGGCGGTTACGACACTCTTTACGCTGATCAGCCCGACAGTACGCGCACATCTCCATTTATTATCGCGATTGGGGTTTGCACTGCGCGATGCGGATTTCAAAGCGGCGATCATGCAGCAGGCGGCGCGCGAGCAGATTCTCGAAGCGCTGAAGCGCACGGAAATCGCCATGGGATTTGGGAATAGCCAACAGACGGCGGGGGCCGGCGCCGGCCCGGGCGTCGGTTCAGGGAAAACCGCGGATTAAACACCTGAAATAAATGAAGTTCGAGAATGCGAGTCGAGTTTACATTCGCGGCCTGTCTGATTGCAGCCATAAGCGGGCTGCCGGGGGTGGCGCTGCCGCGACGTTCGGCGCTGGGGCAGAAAACCGCCGTTTTGCTAATGGCGGTGAGTTCGATCATTGGACTGGTTGCGGCGCTGGGGGAGTTGCTGGATGGGCGGGTGAGTTCGATGACGATTCCCGGGGCGCTGCCCCAGTGGACGTTTCATTTCACGGTTGATCCGTTGGCGGCGTTTTTTCTCGTGCCGATTTTTCTGTTGGGGGGCGCGGGATCGGTCTATGGGCTTGGGTATTGGCGACAAGCGGAGCATTTGCGCAATGGGCGCAAGCTGAGTGTGTGTTACGGGGCACTTGTGGCGGGGCTGGGTCTGGTGGCGCTGGCGGGCGACGGGATCACGTTTTTGTTCGCGTGGGAGGTCATGGCGCTGGCGGCGTTTTTTGCGGTGAGCACCGAGGATCACAAGCCGGAGGTGAGCCGTGCGGGGTGGGTGTATCTGATCGCGACGCATGTGGGGACGCTGATGCTGTTTGCGCTATTTGCCCTGTTGCGCGCGGCGAGTGGGTCGTTTGAACTGAAGCGACTGCAGCCGGCGGAAGCGGGGGTGGGATTGCAGGTCGCAATATTCCTGCTGGCGTTCATTGGATTTGGGTTCAAGGCGGGGATTATGCCGCTGCATTTCTGGCTCCCCGATGCGCACGCGGCCGCGCCAAGCCATGTATCGGCGGTGATGTCGGGGGTGGTATTGAAGATTGGAATTTACGGGATCGTGAGAATCCTGACGCTGCTGCCGGGTTTGCCGGTGGCGTGCGGGGTGATGGTGCTGGGGGTGGGGACGATCAGCGCCGTGTTCGGCGTCGCGTTTGCGCTGGGGCAGCACGATCTCAAGCGATTGCTGGCGTATCACAGCATTGAGAACATCGGGATCATCGTGATGGGGCTGGGGCTGGCGATGATCGGCGTGGCGCTGGGCCGGCCCGCGTGGGTGATGCTGGGGATGGGAGGATGCCTGCTGCACGTGTGGAACCATTCGCTGTTTAAGGGATTGCTTTTCCTGGCGGCGGGGTCGGTGGTTCATGCGACGGGAACGCGCGAGATTGATCGCCTCGGCGGGCTTTGGGGGCGAATGCCGCAAACGGGGGCACTGTTTGCCATCGGGGCGGTGGCGATCTGCGGGCTGCCGCCGCTGAACGGATTTGTCAGCGAGCTGATGATTTACCTGGGGCTGTTTGGCGCCGCGGCGGACAATGGGGCGGGAATATCGGTGATTGCTCTGGCGGCGCCGGCGCTGGCGATTGTGGGAGCGCTGGCGCTGGCCTGTTTTGTGAAGGCATTTGCAGCAGTTTTCCTGGGGTCGGCTCGGACCGCGGCCGTGAAGCGAGCGCATGAAGCGCCGATGACCATGGTAGGGCCGATGGCGCTGCTGGCGGGATTGTGTGCGCTGATCGGACTGGCGCCGGGATTGGCGCTGCAACTGCTGGAACGGCCGATCGCAATGTGGGGTCAGTTATCCGATGCGCCGGTGGCGCGGTTCGTTCCATGCTGGCCCGTTACGGCACTGAATGTTTCGCTTTTGATCGCGGTTGCGGTTGGATATGCGTGGGTCCGGGGGATGCCGCGACGACGGACGGTGCAAGCAGCGCCCACATGGGACTGCGGTTACCTGCGGGCAAGTCCGCGGATTCAGTACACGGCATCGTCGTTTGCGGACACACTGGTGGGACTATTTCGCTGGCTGCTTAGGCCGACGTTTCATCGCAGCCTGCCGACGGGGGTGTTTGCCAACGAGACGAAATATGAATCGCACGTGCCGGATGTGGTGCTGGATGGGTGGCTGCATCCCCTCTGGGGACGGGTGAAGGTGCGTTTGGCGTCGGCGCGGGCGCTGCAGCAAGGGCGATTGCAGTGGTATTTGCTATACATCCTGCTGGCGTTGTTTGTGTTGCTGTTGTCGTTGGTTCCGGCGGCGGATTTGGCGAGGCGCGTGTTGGGACGGTGAGTTGCATATGAGCATTGAACTGTTGTTGATCGCCACTTTCATTGCGGCCGCCAGCGGCGGGCCGGGGTTGCTGCTGAGCAAGCGGGGAAACTCAGGGCAGTGGATCGCGATGGGGATGAACGTGATCGGCGCGGTCGTCGGCGGAGCGGGGATTGTTCTGCAATACGTGAATCCTGGCGCGACTTCGAAACTCGAAGCGGCGTGGTCGCTGCCTGTGGGACGATTTTCCGTCGGGATCGACGACCTGAGCGCGATTTTTCTGATTCCGGTTTTGCTGATTTCGGCGCTGGGCTCTATTTACGGGCTGGAATATTGGAAGCAATCGCGGCGCCCCCGCGATGGTCGGAAGCTGCGGCTGTGCTGGGGCATGATGACGGCGGGGATGATGCTGGTGGTGCTGGCGCGCGATGGCGTGCTGCTGTTAATGGCGTGGGAGATCATGGCGCTGGCGGGGTATTTCCTCGTGGCGACGGAGGACGGCAAGCCCGAGGCGCGGTGGGCGGCGTGGGTTTACCTGGTGGCGGCGCATCTGGGGGCGTTGTCGCTCTTCGCGATGGTGGCGCTGATGCGATTTGGCAGCGGGTCGTTTGCGCTTTGGCCCACGGCCGGGGCGGAGATGCCGGGGTGGCTGGCGACGGCGGTGTTCGTCACGGGAGTCGTGGGGTTTGGACTCAAGGCGGGGATTATGCCGCTGCACGTGTGGCTGCCGGGCGCGCATGCCAACGCGCCAAGTCATGTATCGGCGATCATGTCGGGAGTGCTGCTGAAGATGGGGGTCTACGGAATCATTCGTGTGGCGGCGCTGACGCCGCATCCGCCGATCTGGTGGGGGGCGACGTTGCTGGGAGCGGGGGCGGTTTCGGGCGTGATGGGGATTGCGTTTGCGGTCGCGCAGCATGATTTCAAGCGGCTGCTTGCTTATAGCAGCATTGAAAACATCGGCATCATTACCATCGGGATCGGGCTGGCGCTGCTGGGGAAGACGCTGGGGCAAAGCGATTTGATCGTCCTGGGCATGGGCGGGGCGCTGCTGCATGTATTGAATCACAGCTTGTTTAAGCCACTGCTGTTCATGGGCGCCGGAAATATTCTGCACGGTACCCGGACGCGGCGGATTGACCGATTGGGGGGATTGGCCAAGACAATGCCGGCGACGTTTGCATACGTGGCGCTGGGGGCAATTGCGATCTGCGGATTGCCTCCGTTGAACGGATTTGTAAGCGAGTTGTTGATTTACATGGGGTTGTTTCGCGCCGCCATGCTGAACATGGGGCGAATGTGCGTGTGGGCGGCGATGGCGGCGCCGGCGCTGGCGATGATCGGGGCCTTGGCGCTGGGGGCGTTTATCAAATGGATCGGGACGGGCTTTGGAGGCTTGCCGCGCACGCGGGCGGCCATGACGGCGCACGAGGCGGGAAAGACAATGCTGGGGCCGATGGGCGCGCTGGCGGCGGGGTGCGTGATCATCGGGATGACGCCGATGGTGATGATGCCGCTGATTGAGCGTGGGGTGGCGGTGTGGGATTCGCGGCCTGGCGAAGCGGGGGTTTCGATCTCAGGACTGGTTCCATTGCATTGGTTCACCATTGGCGCGATCGCGTTGGTAGCGGCGGTTTTGAGCACAGGAGCGGTGATCGCGATGTGCAGACGCCGCAACGCGGGGGAAACGGCCGGGAAGACGGTGGGGACATGGGATTGCGGGTATGCGCGGCCGACGGCGGCGATGCAATATACGGGTTCATCATTTGGGCAGACACTGGCCAAAATGTTTGGCTGGCTGCTGCTGCCGCGCCGCGCGTTCTGGGGACCGTCGGGGCTGTTTGCGGGGCGGTCTTATTTTTCAAGCGAAGCTCCGGACACCGTCCTGGACCGCGGACTGGTGCCGGCCTTTTCGCTGGGCCAGCGGGTGCTCTCCCGGGTGCGGCCGATGCAGCAGGGACCCGTGCAAATCTATTTGTTCTACATGCTGGCGATTTTGATTGGGATGCTGGTGTTCGGCGGATGGACGAAATGAACGAAGCGAAATGAACAATATGTGGAGCGAATTATCCAATCTGGCGGTTCACCTGGCGCTGCTCGTGCTGATGCCGCCGCTGTTGCTGGGAATGATCAACAAGACCAAGGCCTGGTTTGCCGGCCGGAACGGTCCGCCGGTGATGCAGCTTTATTTTGATCTGGCGAAACTGATGCGCAAGGGGATGGTGATCAGCGCGACGACGACGTGGATTTTCCAGGCAGGCCCGGTGATTGCGCTGACGGCGGTGATGCTGGCGGCGCTGCTGGTGCCGCTGGGGCGATTCAATTCGCCGGTGCATTTTGCGGGGGATTTGGTTCTCTTCGCCTACCTCCTGGCGCTGGGGCGATTTTTCACCACGGCGGCGGCGCTGGATACGGGATCGGCATTTGAAGGGATGGGAGCGGCGCGGGAAGTGACGTTTGCCTGCCTGAGCGAGCCGGCGTTGTTTTTGGCGTTTTTGGTGCTGGTGAAACTGTCGGGATCGTTGAGTTTGACGCCGATGCTGCACGCGCCGATGTCGGTCGGGATGGCGGCGCTGCCGATTGCGACGTTACTGCTGATCGCGGCGGGATTGTTCATCGTGCTGCTGGCGGAGAGTTGCCGGATTCCGGTCGATGATCCGAACACGCACCTGGAACTAACCATGATCCATGAGGTGATGGTGCTGGACCACAGCGGGCCGCTGCTGGGGGTGATCCTGTACGGGGCGGCGGTGAAATTATTTTTGCTGTGCGCGATTGTGCTGCATGTGATCGCGCCGTTTAGCTGCGGCGTGGCAGTGATCGACTGGTTGGTATTTGCCGCGGAGATGCTGGGAATGGCGGTGGCGATTGGGATCGTGGAATCGGTGATGGCAAGGTTGCAGATGCGGCATGTGCCGACGCTGCTGGTGGCGGCGAGCGTGCTGTGCGGGTTCGGGTTTTTACTGATGCTCAGATAGACGTTTCATGAGATGGATGTCGAGGTTGATATGCAATCAACGATCAATGCGCTGCTGGTGATGGTGCTGCTGCTGAATCTCTATCTTCTGGCGGCGAGCCGCATCCGCGCGCTCATTCAGGGGGCGGCGCTGCAGGGAATTCTTCTCAGCGCGATGCCGCTGCTGGTGCTCGGGCATTGGGGCGTGACGCCGGTGCTGGTGGGGCTGGGGACGCTGGCGCTGAAGGGATCGATTATTCCGCGCATGTTGCTCAAGGCGCTGCGTGACGCCCAGATTAAACGAGAAGTGGAGCCGCTGATCGGGCTGGTGCCGACGATGCTGCTGGGGGCGTTTGGGACGGCCGTTTCCATTGCCTTCGCGGCGCACCTTTCGCTCGCAGGCGGGCATAGCGAGACGCTGATTGTGCCGGCCGCGTTTTCGACGGTATTGACGGGATTCCTGCTGCTTATCACGCGGATCAAGGCGATATCGCAGGTGATCGGGTATCTGATCCTGGAAAACGGTATTTACATTTTTGGCATGCTCCTGGTGGAGGCGATGCCGTTTCTCGTGGAACTGGGAATTTTGTTGGACTTGTTCGTGGGGATTTTTGTGGTCAGCATCATTATTCACCACATCAACAGTGAGTTTGCGTCGCTCGATACGTGGCGGCTGGCGTCGCTGAAGGAATAGACGATGTTGATCTGGATCATCCTGGTTCCGTTGCTGGCGGCTTTGGCGGGGCTGGCCGTACCGTCAAATCGGTGGCGGCCGTGGGTATTGCTGCCGGCGGCGGCGGCGCATCTGGCGATAAGCTTGTTGTGCATCACGAAGGCTTCTTCGCCGACGGCTTATGGATGGCTTTTTCTCGATCCGCCGGGACGGCTCGTGCTGCTGCTGATCAGTGTCTTGTTCCTGATTTGCTCGGTGTACACGATCGGGTATTTGCAATATCGACCCGATCGATCCAACCGTGTGTTCGGGATGTGCCTGCTGATTTTCCTGGGGGTGGCGAGCCTGGTGACGTGCGCGCACCATCTGGGATTAATGTGGGTGGCAGTAGAGGCGACGACGCTGAGCACGGCGCCGCTGATTTATTTCAACCGCACCGCGCGATCGATTGAGGCGACCTGGAAATATCTGCTGGTAGGGTCGGTGGGACTGGCGATCGCGCTGCTGGGGTCGTTCTTCCTGGCGTACGCGTCGCTCGGCAACGGGGGTGAGCCCTCGCTGTTGTTCGAGGATTTGCTGCGGCGCGCGCCGCTGTTGAATAAGCCATGGCTGGAGGCGGCGTTTGTGCTGTTGCTGGTGGGATATGGCACGAAGATGGGACTGGCGCCGATGCACACGTGGAAGCCGGATGCTTATGGCGAGGCCCCGGGCGTCGTGGGAGCGCTGCTGGCCGGCGGCGTGACGAGCTGCGCGTTTTTGGCGCTGTTGCGCATCCATCATATTTGCGAGGCGGCGGGGGAAAGCCCGTATGTCGGACGGTTGATGGTGTGCATGGGATTATTCTCGATGGCAGTGGCGGCCGTGTTCATGGTCGGGCAGCGCGACATCAAGCGGATGCTGGCTTATTCGAGCGTGGAGCACATGGGGATTCTGATCATTGGCGCCGGGATCGGCGGGCCTGCCTTGTTCGGCGCGTTATTGCACATGATGAATAACGGGATCACCAAGGGGCTGCTGTTTTTGTCGGCGGGGAATATCCATCGATCGTACGACAGCAAATCGACCGACGAGGTGCGCGGCGCAATGCGGCGGCTGCCGCTGTCGGGGACCCTGTTTTTACTCGGATTTTTCGCGATTACGGGTTCGCCGCCATTTGGGCCGTTTGTCAGCGAGTTTACGATTCTCAGCGGCGCATTCGCGGGCGGGAGATTCCTGGTTGGAGCGGGATTTCTGCTGTTGCTGCTGGTGGTTTTCATTGGGATGGGTCGGACCGTGTTGACGGTTGTGCAGGGGCGCCCGCTGGCGCGCGGGAAGGCGACGGAGTATCGCGACGGCTTGTTAACGGGGTTGCCGATTGTGGTTTCGTTGGGGATTGTGCTGCTGCTCGGGGTGCATATTCCCGCGTTCTTGGGGGGATTATTGAATAATGCGGCCAGTTCGCTGGAGATGAAGCCATGAGTTCAGAGGTGCTGCCGCAAACCGGGAAGTCATCGTTGGTCACGCTTGCCACACTAAATAATGGGCGGGCGATTGACCGCGCGGGTGTGCCGGAATTGGAAACGGGAGATTTTCAGCAGGCGATCTTGAATGGGCTCGAGCGCGGGATGCGCGTGGCGGCGCTGTTTGGCGTTGCCGAGGCGGCGGGCGCTGGAGTGCGGCTGTTCGTGGTCCTGGCGGATGACGATCAATCGCGCCTTCGCTTGGCGCAGACGCGCGTGAGCGGGGAGAGTTTTCCATCATTGACGCCGCAATGCGCGCAGGTGCATTTGTTTGAGCGGGAGATTGGGGAGCAATTCGGTTTGCGCGCACATGGGCATCCCTGGTTTAAGCCGGTGCGATTTCACCGCTCGTATCGGGCGGGACATGATGCGTGGGGGCGAAGTGAAAGCGAGGCGCTCACGGTTGGCGTGACGGATTTTTACCGCGTCGAAGGGGAAGAGGTTCATGAGGTGGCGGTGGGACCGGTTCATGCGGGGATCATTGAGCCGGGGCATTTTCGGTTTCAGTGCCACGGGGAGGATGTGTTTCACCTGGAGATTTCGCTGGGGTATCAGCACCGGGGCGTTGAGACGGCGCTGATCGGGGGGCCGAACTCGCGATCCATTCATTACGCCGAAACGTTGGCCGGGGATACGACGGTCGGGCATGCGACGGCGCATTGCCAGGTCATTGAGGCGCTGGCAAAGTGCCAGAAGACGCCGCGGGCGCAGACATTGCGTGGGATTGCGCTGGAGCTGGAGCGATTGGCGAACCATGTTGGAGACCTGGGGGCGCTGGCGGGGGATGTGGGATTTTTGCCGACGGCGTCGTACTGCGGCAGGATTCGCGGCGATTTTCTGAACATGACGGCGACGCTCTGCGGGAGCCGGTTTGGCCGTGGGATGATCCGGCCGGGAGGGGTGGGGTTTGACGTGGACGAGGCGACGGTCAGCGACCTCTTGAAGCGGCTGGACGCGGCGGAGAAGGATTGCCGCAGCGCGATTGAGTTGCTGTGGGAGTCGTCGTCGGTGATGTCGCGATTTGAGGAGACGGGGAGGCTTTCGCAGGAGACAGCGGCGAGCCTGGGGCTGGTGGGGCCGGCGGCGCGGGCGTGCGGGCTGCAACGCGACGCGCGGCAGAATCATCCGTCGGGGATATTCCGGTTTGCGCAGATTCCAGCGTCCACGTGGGACAGCGGGGATGTGTTTGCCCGGGCCTACGTGCGGTGGCTCGAGGTGCAGCGATCCATCGACTTTGCGCGCGAGCAATTGCGGGCGCTGCCGGGGGGCGGGGTGAGGAGTGAAGTCAAATCGCTGTCGCCGGGGCAGATTGCCGTTTCGCTGATTGAAGGCTGGCGCGGGGAGTTGTGCCACGTGGCCCTGACGGATAGGCAGGGGAAATTTGAACGGTACAAGGTTGTTGATCCGTCGTTTCATAATTGGCAGGGATTGGCGCATGCCCTGCGGAACCAGCAGATTTCGGATTTTCCCTTGTGCAATAAGAGTT
>JBEKYH010000003.1:0-31953 GCA_049511115.1 Tepidisphaeraceae bacterium
CCTATCCCTCTCCCTGCGTACATGGAGAGGGGACAAGAAGCCAGATTGTTAGCCGTCGGCGCTATGGCGGGCTTGGCGGGGACGCTAAACTAATCTTAGTGTCTTGCTTGTAAATGACCGTGCGGGATTATGCTTCTGGCGGCTCGCAGGGTCCGCATTGCGGACCGATTTTTCCCGGCTGTTCGGAAAGGTCCGCGGTGCGCGCAATGCGGACCTTACACAAATCACGCACAGGCATTTGGCCTTTTGAGGGTTTTCATGACGGCATCGCCACGGACGACAATTAAGTTGCCTCCCGCGCCGGAAGCGCCGCCGCGGGAGATTACGCCAGGCGTGATGCGGCGGAGCCTCATGGAGCCGCGCGTGCGGTTCTGGTGGCTCACGGCGGGGGTGCTGTTTCTGGTGGCTCTGTACTTTCTGGTGGACCGGTCGCTCAATTGGATTGAGGAACTGCACATCATCCGCAATGGCACTTCTGTGTCGGCGACGATCACCCAGATCGGGGCGGACGAAACGGCGGGCCGCTCCAATGTCAGCCCGGATAATGAAGTGGACTTGCAATATGACTTTGGCGGCAACACTTACCACGTTAACGGATTTCTGGAGGGGCGCACGGAATCGATCAGCCTCAAGCAGGTCGTGCCGATTAAGATCGACCCGGACAAGCCGGACCACTGGACCTATCTGAGCGACGTTCCGCCGCTGACGCATGTGCTGCTCTCGGCGGGGCTGGTCGCGCCGTTTGCAATTGCGGCGGGAGTCGTGGGTTTTGTGCGCCGCCGGCGCGTGCTGCGCATCTGGCGGCAGGGTGTTGCCAATCCGTTTGTCGTTGAGACCATCCGGCAGACGGCGCTGGCGCCGTCGTCGCGATTTGTCGGCTGCCGCTCGATGGAAGGGCGCGTTCTGGAACTGGTCTGGGTTTTCATTCCCCGGCGAATTGCCGACCCCAAGCCGGGGGATATCCTGTGGCTCATCCATGCGCCGATGCGGACGACGATGGCGCTGCCGGCGCTGGCGTATGAGAAACAGCGAACTGGCAAATAGATGTTGAGTTTGGCCCGTTTGTTGGTGCGCCAAAAAGAGGAACCCTCACCCCGGCCCTCTCCCTGCGTACATGGAGAGGGGGAAGAGTACGCGTAGGGCGTGTTTCAACACGCCGGTCGCACGCATCGATTGCATCGCGCGGATGGCGTGCTGAAGCACGCCCTACATTTGATTATCTTTGGATAAGCAGGCGTGTGGGTGCAGGTCGCCGCGGGCAGGGAAGAGCGGGGTCAGGGCTTTGCCAGACTCAATTCGGCCCAGGCGAGGGGATGATCGGAGGCGTGCTCTTCGATATAGCCGCTGCTAATGGCGACAAAGCCTCTGGCGAAGATGCGGTCGTAGGCTTTGCCAATTGGATCGATCACGCCGGGGGACCTTACAAGGGCTGCCACGTCCGGATCGTCGTCATGCCCATTTCCATCCTGGGTGAGATTGAAATCGCCCAGCAAAATCGCCGGCTCCTGTAATGCTAAAAACAAATGGGCGACTTCGCGGATTTCAGGGGCGTGGTCCTGTTTGCGGTCGATGTGCGTGATGAGCACATTCAGCGGGCGGCCGTCAAAAGCCGCGATTAGCAGGATGACGTTACGGTTGGAATCGGAATCGTTGGCGGAGATGGGAATTCGCTGCCAGTGCGTCACGGCGAGATCCGTAATCGCGGCGTTGCCGAAGGATTTGAACCACCATTGCGATTCGACCGGGGCGTAGAGGCTGGGCTGGTGAAGGCTCTGCGAAAGGAAATCGGTCTGGTCGGCGCCGTGCACTTCCTGGAGGCCGGCCAGGTCAAAGCCGTTTAGGACATGGGCCACGCGATCGAGGCCCTCGGCGCCGCCGTCGATATTGAAAGTGGCGACGCGAAGAGTTGGGCCGGCGGGCCGGGTGGCGGCGGGCGAGCCAGAGAGGGCGCTGCCTTCGGCCGGGCCGGCGGGGATTTTTTCCTGGCCATCCAAGACGGCCAGGCCGGCGAGGATCAGCGCGAATATCGCGATGCGGCCGGGGGAGAATCGGTGGGCGAGGATCATGGGGGCGCTCCGGTTGGTAACCGAGCGCCAGACGATATCCGACCCAAGGGCGCCTTAGCCAACAATGGGGCGCAACATCGTTTGACAGGGTGTGGCGCTCGATTGTGGCGAAAGGCGAAGAACCCTCACCCCAACCCTCTCCCTGAGTACATGGAGAGGGGGTAAAGGGCAGTGTCGCCGCAAAGAGGAGTTACACCCCTGATAGGCCCGAGCAGTCGCCTTTGGAATTTCCCCCTCTCCATGGAGTCAGGAAGAGGGACGGGGTGAGGGTTGCACTTGAGTTTCGAGAACTGTTTGCGAGTGGGGGCGATGAAGAATCCTCACCCCGGCCCCCCAACGCTCTCCCGGATTGTATGGAGAGGGGGGAGAATCACAGCGCCAGTGTCACAAATGAGCGTCACACCCGACACCCACAACTCATCATCGCTATAATGAATTTCCTTTCCCCTTTCCCCCGCACCGGGCATTTATCTATGGAAAGAAGAACATGACCGATGCCATGCTGATCCAGGAATACGTCCGCTCCCGCTCGCAGGAGGCGTTGGGGAAAATCGTGGCGCGGCATATGGATTGGGTCTATTCGGCGGCGCTGCGCATGGTGGCCGACGGGGACCTCGCCCAGGACGTGACCCAGGCGGTCTTTCTGGTCCTGGTGCAAAAGGCCGCCCAGCTTCAGGGCAGACCCGTCAATGCGTGGCTCTTTGGCGTCACGCGCTTCGCGGCCAGGCACGCACTGCGCGCCCGCGAGCGGCGCCGGCGGCACGAAAGGAGGGCGGCGATCATGATCGGTAAGACAGCCACCACGAAAGATGGACAGGACACTAATCAGTCAGCCTGGGCCGCGATCGCCCCCCTGCTCGACGAAATGGTCGGCCGCCTGGGCGCTGCCGATCGGCGGGCTGTTCTGCTGCGGTTTTATCAGGGCAAGAGCATGGCCGAACTTGGCGGTTTGCTGGGAGTGTCCGAGGATGCGGCCAAGAAGCGGGTCTACAAAGCCGTCAAGCGCCTGCGCGAGCTTCTTGCCTCGCGCGGCGTGCGCGTGCCGGCCGACGCATTGGGCGTTGTCCTTCTGGATCGCGCGACGCAATCCGCCCCGGCCAAACTGGCCGAGCTTTGCAGAAAGCCGTCGGTTCAGGTCACGTCAGGCGCAGCGTCTATTGCAAATGGAGTAATCCGTATGATGGCCCTCACGAAACTGAGAATCGCGGCCTTAACCGTCGTCGGCGTAGGGGTCGTTCCCAGCGCGGTCGCGCTGGCGCTGCTGGCCGCGCCGGCGACGGTGCCAGATGTGCCTGTGCCGACGGCATCACCTGTCGCGGATGTTCAGGGCCCTGCGGCCGGCGGCGATGCGGTTGATTTGTACGCGCGCGCCGCTAAATCGCTCACCGTCGATTCTCCGCAGGCAACGTCACTGGTATTCCCGGAATTCCCGCCGAGCTCGCCGCAGTGGCAAGCCGTCGAGGCCGCGGCGTGGCAGGCCGACGCCGGCGCGCGCGATCTGGTGCATCAGGCGAGTTCGATAGCCACGGTCAACTGGCCCGCGCCGGGGGCGGCAAACCTGTCCTATTACAATCAACTCAGGAATCTCGCCAACCACATGGGAGATTCAGCCGTCTACGCCGACATCAAGGGAAATGACGCCGACGCGGTGAAAATCATTCGCGATCTCATTCATCTGAGCGACCTGCTGAAGCATTCGGCACATCAACAGCCGCTTCCGATGCTGGTCGGAGTCGGCATCAAGGCGCTGGCGTTGTACGACCTGGACATGATTACTTCCGGCATCATCCTGACCGGCGATTCGAAGAACACACGCGATCTTCAGGTTGCCGACGCGCGCGAATTGATTAGCGACTTGCTTGACGAGCCGGACGTGACCAAGGATTACCTCAGGGCGATGGATGCGGCCTATTCGACGCAGCCGCAAAACATGGCGCCCAATCGCGAGAGGGCGACGGAAACACTCAAGCGCGCCTCCGCCGACCAGACAATGGCCGCGATGTCTTTGGCGTGTCATGTTTTCAAATTTGAAACAGGCCGCTGGCCCCAAACGCTGGATGAACTGGTCCCCACGTATCTGCCCCACGCCGTGATCGACCCGTGGGGCGACGGGAAGCAGACTTACGGATATGTCCTGGTGAAGGGCGCCCTGCCGGATGGCTCGGACCGGCCGCTGGTGTATGACCGGTACAACTCGTCAGATGGGCTTCATTATCTGACAAATCATATTGAATTCGCCTTTTATGTGACCGATGGATCGACCCGGTCGATGCAGCAGCAAAAACACTACGGCCAATTCCGGGATGTAACGCGCTGGGAACCTGTGAAGGATTTCAACGGCCCGACCGCCCTGCCGATTCCTGATCAGACCGGAACGGGCGCGGGGCAGAATATCATCGTCCCCAACGCGCCTGAATGATGTCTGACTCCCGCCCCCGGTATTCCCCGGGGCGCGCTGCTGTTTTTGCCAAGTGCCCGCCCGCGCGTCATCATACGCATTCCAGTTGCGGTGGAGTTCACAATGCGAGAGCATTTCATTGCCGCAGCCCTGACTACGCTAATGATTTTGTCACTTGCCTCGGCGGCAAATGCGCAATCCACCGCGCCCGATGCCAACGCCGCTGATTTGTACGCCCGCGCAATCAGCTTGCTAAAGGAAGATGACACGGTGCCAGATTCTGCGGTGAATGCGGAGTATCCGCCAAGTTCGCCCCAGTGGCACGCGCTGGCGGCAACCCAGTGGACCGCCGAAGCCCAGGCGCGCGACCTGGTTCACCAGGCCCGCTCAATGCCAACAGCCACCTGGCCCAGCGACTTGGCCTTTTACAACACGGTCAGACCGCTGGCCGTTCACATGACAGCCGCGGCGATATACACCCATTTACAAGGCAACGACGCGCAAGCCATCGATTTGTTTCGCGATATCAACCACATGGGCGATCTGTTGGTGGACTCGCCGACCAAGCGCGTTACGCCGCTGATCGTGGGCATAGGAATTCAGGCGCTGGCGGTATATCGCCTGAACATCATCACGTCGGCGGTCGTTTTGACCAACGACCCGCACAATGTCCATGACCTGCAAGTGCGAACCGCGAAGGAGTTGATCGAGGAGTTGCTCGACAGGCCCGAGCCAATCGACGTATTGCGTCAAGCGATGGGCGGCGAGTCCTCACCGCAATGGCGCGACATCGTATCGCAACGGCAACGGCTTATCGCCAACATTCAACTTATTACCGTCGAGCAGCAGTTGGCCGCGATGTCGTTGGCCTGCCACGTCTTTAAGTTTGAAAAAGGCCGCTGGCCCAATTCGCTCGATGAGTTAATCCCCGACGATCTCCCGCGCCCGATCCTCGACCCCTGGGGAGACGGCAGCCAGACCCTCGGATACGCGCTTATCAAGGGCGGCCTGCCCGACGGCTCGGATCGGCCGCTGGTTTACGACCGGCAGAATTCGGCGGATGGACTCTGCTATTTCCCCAATCGCGTCGAATTCGGCGTCTACACCCAGGAGGACGGGTCAACGCGACCGATAAGCGAATTGAAGCATTACGGCCAATTCCGCGACGTGACGCGCTGGGAGCCGCTGAAAAACTTCACGGGGGCAACGGCGTTGCCGATTCCGCAATAATGGGGATCGTGATTAATCCGCGCGCTCGGGTAGGATGGGTGTACTCGCCCACCGTTTGATGCGAGCGGTGGGCGAGTACGCCCACCCTACGCCATTTACTCCCCCGCATCCGCCATGAACTTGTGGGCCAGCGAATCCTTGGGATCGAGCTTCAGCGCCTGCTTGAAATACTGCTCGGCGTCCTTGGGGCGGTTCATCTTTTCCAGGGTGTAGCCGATCATGCACAGGCTCGTGGAATCACCCGGATTCAAATTCGCCGCCGCGTTGAAACTGGTGAGGGCATCCTGATAGCGCTCCTGTTTCAGGCGCAGGTATCCCATCAATAGCGGTCCCTCGGCCGAGGTCGGATCGAGCGAGATCGACCGGTTCAGGCTTATTTCCGCGCGGCGCTCGTCGCCCAGGGCGACTGAGATTTTCGCAGCGGTCAGCCACGCAATTGCGCTGGACGCGTCCAAGTCACACGCTGTCTGCACAGTGATCCGCGCATCGGTCAGACGGCCCGTGGCAAACTGGCACTCGGCCAGCATGAGCCGCAGATCGGGGCGCTTGATGAAGTCATCCTGCGTCACCAGGAAACTCAAAATGTCGGCCGCCTCGACGCACTCGCCATTCTCGAAGAGCGCCGTGGCCAGATGCTCGCGCACGGTCAGATCATCCGGCCCCAGGATGCTGGCGCGGCGGAACATGTCCACGGCGGCGGCCGTCTGATGCTGCTCCAACAGCAGCATTCCCACGGCGTCGCGAATCACCGGGCTATGCTCGAAATAGACCACCTTGCCTTGCAGCAGCGCCAGCGCCTCGCTCTGGCGATCCATGGCCACCAGCGTTTCCGCCTTGGCCATGACGTAGGCCAGTTCGGTCGGCGCCTTATCGCAGGCCGTTTGATAGAAACTCAGCGCCTTGTCCATCTGCTGCCAGCGTTGATAGATGACGCCGCTGAGGTAATCCGCCTCGCCCTGCTTGGGGTCGATCTGGCGGGCCACGGCCAATTCCTGCTCGGCTACTTCAAGCTGGCCCTGCTCGATGGAGACCTTGGCCAGCAGGATATGGGTCTGGGCATTGGTCGGGTCCATGCGCATCGCTTCCTGCAGCGTCTCCTTGCACTTGTCAAAGTTGCCGTTGTGGTATTGATCGCGGGCCAGGCTCAGCAGGATCGCCGAGCGCGTGGTGTTCCACGTCTGCATGGCCTGCTCTTTATCCGACAGGGTCTTTTGCGTGGGATCGGACGCACATCCGGCGACTAACGCCGCCGTAACGAGGAAAAGGGCAATCTTAAACCGCATGGAAACTCCTTTTTCGACGCGCCCCCGAATCACGATAAGCGAACGGGGATTGATGGATATTTTTGCAGGGTGGGCACCGCCCACCACTTCGGACCGCAAAAGGTGGGCGATGCCCACCCTACATAAAGGCATCTCTTATTTATCGTCCTCATCGCGCAGATCGGCCGCGGCATCGCTGCCCGGCTGTGTGGTCGGCGCTTGCGCGACCGATGGCTGCGTGGTGGGCGCCGCGGGAGCTTCAGCCATTGAGGGCTGCGTCGTCGGCGCCGCCTGGGCATCCGCAACAGAAGGCTGAGTTGTCGGCGCATCTGTCAGCGATGGCAGCGGAGCCGGGGCCTCCGTCGGCGCTTGTGCGACCGGCGACGACGTGCCTGCCGGCGCCGCATCGACGCTCGGCTGCGTGGCCGGGCCGTTATCGACCTTCAAGTACTTCGGCGGCGCTTCCGGGGGCGTCACCTGCGCGTCGGCCAGCATCTGCCGCCGGACAAAACCGTGGATAGAGCTATTGTCCGACAGGGTCAGGAACTGGCCCGAGAGCTGTTCCTTCAGTTTGATGGCTTCGAGGAATTGCGGGTTTAGATTGGTCGCGCAATCCAGGTGCCAGCGCACCAGGTTCAAATCCGGATTGGGCTTGCGCATTTCCGCTTCGGCGCATTCATAGCTGGTCTCGGCGAGGCGCTCGCGGCCCCAGGGCATCATGCCGCGCCGCACGCCGACGCGCAGGCGGTCGATGTCCTTCATCTCGGCCTGGGCCTGCTCGTCCATGGCGTCGTCGTCCTGGATGATATGCGGCGTCAGGAGGAAGATGATTTCGCGGCGATCGGTGCTGTCGGCCTGCTGGCCAAAGAGAGGCCCGGCGAAGGGGAGGTTTCCCAGCAGCGGCACCTGCGCCTTGGTCACTTCGCTGTCTTCGCTGAACAGTCCGCCGATCAGCACGGTATGCCCGTCTTTCACCATGATGTTAGAGCTGACTTCGTTGGCAAAGATATTTGGCGGCAATCCGTCGGCCTGCGTGGTCTGGCTCTGGGGGGTCGAATCGCTGGGATCAATTTCCATGCGGATATACCCGTCGTCGCCAATGTACGGCTTGAACGTCAGGGTGATGCCCGTATCCAGGCTGGTGGCCGACACGGTATTGGTGGTCGCCGTCGCGGTGTTGGAGCCTTCGTAATAGATCGTTTCGCCGATGTGAACGACGCCGGTCTGCTTATCCAGCGTCAGGACTTTCGGATTGGAAAGGACCGTCGCATTGGTGACGGATTCCAGGGCATTGAGGAAGACGGCAAAATCATCCTGCACAATGCCGATCTGCAAGCCGCCCTGGCCGGACTGGATGGCGTTGAATCCCTTGCTGATCTGCCCGCCGCTGAGGGGGGTTGTGACTCCGCCGCCGCCTCCGGTTGAAGAGCTACTGGAGGAACTGGACGAACTGGATGACCCTGTCCCCAGCAAGACCGGCGGCGTTGCGGTCGATGGCAGCACGCCAAGGTCCGAGAAGTTAATGCTGCCCAGCGCCGTCATGTTGATGCCGAGCTGGTTGTTCTCCGTCAATTCCGCCTCGAGGATGGTCGCCTCGACGAGGATTTGCTTGGGACGGCGGTCAAAATCCTTGATAATCTTGCGAATTCTCTCCTGATTGGCCGGATGGTCGGTAATAACGAGGATATCAGTATTGGCATAGCTGTTCCCGCCCGCCAGACCCACGCCACCGGACGAACCGCCGCCCGAGGAGCTGCTCGATCCGCTGCTTGAGCTGCTGCTGGAGCTACTGCTGGAACTGGTGCTCCCGCCGCCGCCGCTGCCGCTGCCCGCGTCGGGGGTGTCGCTGGTCACCGCTTCGGGGCTGAGCACGGGCTTGATGAGGGCGAGCGTATCGGTCGCGCTGACGTAGTAGAGCCGGTAGACGTCGGTCTCCAGGTTCTTTTTCAGACGCTTGTCCATCTCCTCCTGGCTGTAGACGAAGATGATGTTTCCCTTCTGCTCCCAGGCGAATCCGTTGCTCTGCAGGATCGCGTCCAACGCGTCGTTCACCGTCACGTTGTACAAGTCCATTGCCGGCACCGTGCCGCGCACGTCCTTGGAGGGGATGATGCTGATCTGCGCCTGGCTGCCGATCATGCGCAGCACTTCCACCAGCGGCACGTCGTTGTTGATTTGAATGCTGAAGGTGCCGGAGTCGGTAAGCGTGATCTTCGGTGGCGCGCCGGCCTTTTCATCGGCGGGCTGAGTCGCGGGAGATTGGGCGGCAAAGGGATCGGCCGCGGGCTGGGTCGCCGCATCAGCCCCGATTGCCCGATTCTCCAGGATTGCCGTCCCACCGCGACCGGAATAAACGGCCACCGTGGCCAAAAAAATAGAACCCAAAGTTCGTTGCCATTTTTTCATAATGTCACCTCGTGTGCGGAATTCAGCGTACTCAGGCACCCCTGAGTCTTCGCCATCCGCAAAAGAACTTCGACGCCAGACCAATCGACCGCGGAGCATTCAATTGCCGCCGCGGGAGGCTTGCGTTGCCACACCGCCGCGACATGCTTCCTAAAGAACGCTCGGTTCATCGAGCCGCGCGGGCCACAAAATTCACCGAGAAATCCGAAGATTTTCGCTCTCGCTCACTTTGGCGTCCCCGTCCAAGAATCCCGCGCGGCATACGCCTGCCGACGCCAGCGCGCAGTTTCCATCGCAGGTGGCAGTGGCCGATAACCTTGAATTACCCAACCTGCCCAATCTATTCATTTCATTGAAAGTTCGATCTGCACGCCGTCCCGTTCAATAAAAACACGACGCGATTCGATCTTGGCGACGCGAAACCCGGTCTGGCCAATCGGCTGGCCCAATCCCACCAGCACGCCATTGATCCAGACCCGCGGATTCTCGCCCAGCACTGTTCCCTCCAGTGTCAGGCCGCCAGCTTGCTCGCGCAGATTCTCAATGAGAATCTGGCGCTCCTTGACTTGATCGGCTTCCGTGGCCGCCGACTTTGCACTTCCGTTATCGGTATTCGCCGATGGCGGCGGATGGTTCGGGTCCTGGGGGTAGTAGTCGTAGGGAACGGAAAAAAGGTTCCGCCCCATATCCCGATCCGACTCATTGGCCCAGTCGGATAAGCTCTTAATGGGCTGCTCGCGGCGTCCGGCCTGCACAGTGCCGTCGTCACCGCTGGTCCCTGAAGTATCCAGCCGCGCGGCCGACGCGCTTTGCGGGCCGTGCCCGCCGACGATGAGCTTGCCCCATAGGCAAACGAGCACCGCGACCAATACCGCCAGCAGCCAGACCCGGCGCGGGTCGCGTTTCATGGCGGCGCGCAATTGCTGAACCAGGCCTGAGCCACCGGAGGTCCTGTGCCCGCCGAATTGCGTGCCGGCCGAGGCCATCACCGCCCTCCCGAATAATAAATGTTGACCTCAAGGCTTACATTGACGGTCCCCGTCTTGGAATTAATTCCGTTCATGGTGACTTCCCGCACCCGCGTGAGCCGGTCCATGTCCTCCAGGGCGCGGATAAAGGAGTAGACGGAAGTGAACTCTCCCTGGAAGGTCAGCACGATGGGCTCTTCGAAATAAAGCTCGTCCCGCCGCGCCGCGCCCGGCAGCTCGACCAGTTTTTGCAAGCCGGCCCGCTGCACCGCATCATTGACATCGCGGTCAAACTGCCCGATTTGCGCGTCCACCGGCAGCTTCTTGAATCCTGCGAGGCGCGCCTTGAGATTGCGCAATTCCAATTCTACTTTGGGCAGTTTGCCGGTTTGCGACAGATCATTGTCCAGTTCCGTTTTCTTGGCCGCGGTCTGGCGGTCTAGGGAATCGATCTGCGCCTGCTGAGGCCGGTAGACGCCGAAATAGAAAAGCACCAGCGCCGCCAGCATGCCCCCGCTCAGCGCGTATTGCACCTTGGCAAATGTGAGGATTTGCCGAGTCAGGCGATTAGTGGGTTGTATCTGCTCGGTCATGTCTTTGACTCGTTCAGTGCGCTATTGTCCGCCGCTGGCCAAGGTTGCCTCGCCGCCGGGCGCCGCGGCCACGGCGGGTGCGTCGGCGGATGTGTCCAGATTCAACGCGAATCGGACCTCAAACTTGCGCATCAGGTGTCCGCCATCGGCGTGGTCCTCGGCCTTCACCAGTTCCACTTCGCCGAAATACGCGACACCCACCAGATTGGTGAGAAACTGCGCCAGTTCATCCTCCGTGGGAGAGAAACCCACCAGGCTCACGCGCAGCTTTCGGCTGATCCGCGGCGTCAGGCCGCGCGCCTTGTCCTCGGGGCTTTGCGGCGCGGCGCTTTCCTCGGTCGTGAGGCGAAAATCCGTGAGCGCCATTCGCGCCGGCATCTGCTTTTCAATTTCCGCCAGCATCCGCCCCGCCGGAACATGCACGCCCAGGTGCTGCACGATCTGATCCTGCTGTTCAAGCTCGCCTTTAATCGCCTCGATTTCCTGCAGGCGATGCAAATCGCCGCCGGTCCGATCAAGCTGCTGGTTCACGTCGTCCAGCCCCGCCGATGCCAGGCGGACCTGGCGCTGGCCCACGTACGCCCAGAGCGAAAGCGCCACCAGCAGCAGTCCAGCGGCCCACGCCTGCGCCATGACGAACCGCCGGCGTCGCAGCAGCAGCGGATACCAGGATGGCACAAATTCCGGCTCACGCACGGAACACCTCCGCCATCACGGTTTTATTCTCCACGACCGGCGCCTTGCCTTCGGCGCCCACGACTCTGCCCTCGCCGCCGGGAATCGCTTCCGCGGCCGCGGCCTTGAGCTCCGCCGGCGTCTTGGCCTCGGCGGCTCCGGCGATGGCCTGATTCAAGTCGATGACTTCGCCCAGGCCCTGCCGCGTCTGGCGCGGCCGCCCGTCTTTGGCCGCGAATTTCCCGGCCGTTTTCTTGAGCGCGAGCCCCAGGGCCTTGGCCCATTCGCACATGGTCCCCTGCCGGTCTTCCGCCTTCATCGCCGAGCAATCGACGCTGTGCAGCGGGTTGCCTGGCTCGACCGCGATCGACAGCACGCCTTGCAGTACCGCGCTCAAATTAGGATCGTTGGCCTCGCCGCCCAACAGCCGCACCCGCGCCGGACCGGGGCCGCGGAAGGTCACCGAGTAATAGCGCAGGCACATGGAGACTTCGCGTCCCAGTTCCTCCAGTGTTCCGCGCGTGGCATGATTCACCGCCTGGCTGATCGCCTCCTGGCCGTCATTGGAGCCGGCCGTCGCCTTGGCGCGCAGGTCGGAAACTCGCCCGTCCCCTTTGGCCTGATTCGCCGCCAACGCCAGCCGCCGCCGCAGGGCGCGGGCCTCGTCCAGATTGATCCCCAGCCGCTTGGCGACCGATTCGTTCAAGCGCTGTCCGCCGATGTCAACGGGCTTGTAGAAACTCAATTCGCGCCCGCGGCCGATGAGGACCTGCGTGCGCCGCGTTCCCACGTCCAGCAGAACATTCACTTCCTGCTCGTCGTCGCGGCGGCGGATGAATCGCTCGACCGACCGGTACAACGCGCACGGCTCGGCATCCAGCGACGCCACCTGAAAGCCCACGCGGTCCAGCCGCTCGACGAACGCGTCCACGTCCTCGCGCTTGGCCGCCATCACGATGACTTCCTGGCGCATGTCCGTCGATTGCCGCACTTCGCCGGCCGTCAGGTGCTCGACATGCGCCTCGTCGGCGTCAAAGGAAAAAATGTTCTTTGCCTCAAAGGAAATCGCCGCCGGCAATTCCGCGGCCGGAATGAGCGGCAGGCGCACGTTCTTGATGTGCAGGATGTCGCGCGGCAGCGCCGCCACCACGGCCCGCCCCGCGAAACCGCCCTTGTCGAGCATCTCCGCCGCGCTCTCCAGCGCCGCTTCGATCGCCTGCTCGCCCCTGGCGGTGCTCTCCAGCGGCTGACGCGCGGCCGCCCGGACCCGCAGGCTGTTCCCGTCGGCCTCCAACTGCAGCAGCTTCACGCTGTCGTGGCCGATGTCCAATCCAATCGGCTGTATTTCCGCGTTTCGCAGCATTGCTCTCAATTCGCCCGTGGCTCATGCCCAAAGGGCGCAAATGGCCGAATCCCCCTTCAATTCACATTCCCGGACAAAGTGCGGTATTGGAAAAATCGGCCATTGCACGGCCCAACTGAACCCCAGAGGTAACTTCGCTCACGATGACGCGGGCTACTAACCGCAGAGGCGCGGAGGACGCAGAGATAAAGCAAAAGAAATGATTTAGAACAAACTTTTAGTTTATTCCAATACGCGAATGCTGACTTGATTGGTAAGAATTTCCCGCATTTCTCCGCGTCCTCTGCGCCTCTGCGGTTCACCTGCGTTTTTTTTTGGCTGACAGCGTTTTTTATTGGACGGTCATATCGCCCGTATCCATCTGGATCGTGATCGTCACCGCCTCTTGTCCGGCGGTGATCTGAATGGTTCCCCCGCCGGCCGGAAGCGCCGCGGGGGATCCGCCGGTCGCATTGCACGACCAGGGTGATCCCAGTTCATCAAAGTACATATACGTCGTGCCCGCAACCGCCGTGCCTCCGAAATTCACCGTACCCAACCCGGTATTCGGCAGCGCCCCCGTGCCCAGCGTGTTGGAATATGCTGACTGCGTAATCGGATTCGTCAGCGTCGTCACCGGGCTGAGCGCGCTGCACAAGGAATACGTATTGCCGGAGAATGTGACGTACACATCCTGCTGCGTGGCAATCGCGTAATTCTGCGCGAAGGTCATGTCGGCGAGCACTTGCCGCGCCGCCGATTCCGCCTGGAGATCATACTGGTTGCTCAGCCCCGCGAAGACAATCGCCGCCGCGATCGCCATGATGACGATCACGCACATGATCTCGATCAGTGTGAATCCGCGCCGCGCTGCTAACCTCGAATTGGGCGGTGGGAGAATCATGGTGTGTTGCTGTCATCGGCCTTCACCGTTTGCACTTTTAGCTTTCCGCTCGACATAAGGTCGATAATCCTGTCCAGCTTTTGGTTATTGGCCGTTAAAAGCTGAATAATCTCTACATTCTGCGCCCCCGCGTCGGGGATTTCGCCGCGCGCCGACGGCGCCGACGGTCCCAGCGACTGTCCGATAATCCACGCCGCCGCCAATACCAGCGAGGCCGCCAATATTCGATTGTCTTTCATTGAACTGCTCCTTCTGTTTATTTCTGCCGGGTCTTAAGGATTCCACGTCACGATTTTCACACTTATCGGCGTCTCCGCGGGTGTCCAACTTGTAAAATTCGGAACAGCCGCGTCAGCCGCGTTGTAATCCACGCTTAATTTTCCCGCATACGTCGAAGACACCGTTGCGGTATTGGTCAGCAATGCCCCAGTCACGGCCACCTGGCTGCTCCCGTTTCCTCCCGTCCCAATGCCGTTGCCGATGTAGGCCAAGCCGGTCACGGTCAGCTTCGCCCCCGCGGCTATCGTCACCTGCTGTCCCACCACCAGCGCCGGATACCCCGCCGGCGGCGGACCGATGTTGACTGTCCCGGTGATCGCAAGCGTTCCATTGGGAACGTAGACGTATCCGGCGTTCACCGTTCCCAGGGTCGCGGTCACGTTATTGCCCGTATTGAATAACAGGTTCAGCGCATTGTTCAGGCCGCCTCCGAGTAACGCCTCCAGAACATTCAGCAAGGCTTGCGTGAGGCTGCCTGACCAGGTCTGCGGCGTATCGCCCCCCGAGGTGATCTGCGAATAATCCGGGATTGTCGTTATGGCCGGCACCATCCCATAACTTGGCCCGGCCAACGGCGAATGATTCCATGTCCCTGTTCCCGAAACCGACGACGCGGCGATCGACCCGTTAACCGTCGCCGAAGCGCCCAGCGTGACCGTGCCGTTGGTTTCAATCCCCGCCACGCTGCTGCCGGAGGTGCCATTGATGGTCATCACCTTGCCGTTCTGGCTCAGGCTGACGGCGCTGTTGCTGGTGATCGCCTGATTCACGACGAACGTGTAATTGACCTGCACAATGGCGCTGACCGTTTTGGAAAGGCTGCCGCCGCTGTCGTTAGTGACCGTCCCTTTTGACGTGACCGACCATTGATTTCCCGCTGTCCCGTAGGTTGAAACCGTCACCGTCGCCGTGCCGCTGGCGTTCTTAAAGCTGATCCCTGACCCCCCCGTCCAATAGGGCGGAAAATTTCCCGACTGCGCCGCCAGCGAGGGGGCATGGGATGGATACTGCAAGTAATACATCGCCAGTTCAACGCCCGCCTCGGCGACCGCGTCCGCCTGCACCCCCGCCGTCTCGTTGGCCGCCACCTGCGCCTGCACGCTGGCGTTGGCAAGCATGGCGTAGGCCATCACCGAACAGAGCGTCATCAGGACAAGCACCAAAAGCAGCGCCACGCCGCGCCGTGTTCGGGTCAACCTCGCGATGCGGGTTCGCATTGAGTAATCATCGGTTGGGCGGCGCGTAGAGTTTACCTGGGTTATCGGCACCCGGTGCAAGTGCGAGCTATGCGTTATTTCGGCAGCCCTTGCTTCGCCAGATCTTCTTTGAAAACCTTATTGATCCGCGCCACTAAATCGGCGGCATGGTCTGCCGCATACGGACCCGGCAGCAAAAATGCGTCGTCGCTCGCGGCATGAATCATCGGCGCACCCAGCAATTGAGGAACTCCGTTTTCATACAGCACCACTGCCAGCCGATGATTGATACTTACCTCAGTGTGGCCCTGCAGGAGGTGGCGCATGGAGGAAGTGGACGGGATGAGGCGAATGGACGCCGTGCCGTCAGGATTCGCAACCACTTCCGCCGACTGAAAGCACGTGCCCGACATAAGGACCCCGCCGCCCACGACAACGCGCGCCGAATCGGGCAAATCCAATGGGTCGCTAAATGTAAAGCCGATGCCGTCGCGCCAACTGCTATCCGGCCACTCTGACTCATACACCTGCGAGATAAGCACTACCGACTGATTTCGTTGGCTGGGCCAGTGCCAATCGAACGTCGGGCTCCATTCCACGCGTCCGTCGGTGAATCCAATAAGTTGCCCGCCGGCTTCTTTGGACGGATTCTTTTCGATCAACGCCGCTGTAGCGCGGGTATCCAGTTTCGCGCCCGTGAAGCAATAGAGGTAATCATCAAGGTTGATCGCGGGACCGTTCACACTTGAACCCAATTCGTCCAGTGTCCGCGGCCAGTACTTCTGATGATTCGCCGCATAATGCCGGCACCCTACCAGCACGCGCTGCATCTCCTGGGCCGTCTTGACGGCGCTGGCCGGCATGGCCTGGCCGGCGGTGATCGGCGTAATCGGCGAAGCGTCATTGCTCGGCACCGCAACCGCAACGTCCACGCTTCCTGCGCCTTGCATCATCCAGTGCACGGCCTCCGCGCCAATCCCCAAAAGCAGGAGAATCGTCACCCCCGCGATGGCAACACTGGCGATCTTGGTTGATTGCATCATGACCAATGCTCCTTTGCACAACGCGCTCGCCGTAGTATTCGCCGCCGCCGATCCGGTCGCCGCTATCCGAACCAGTTCCGCCGGCGCGTGCTGGGCACAATGCTCGAGCAAATGAACGGCCAGGGCCCCCTCGGAAATCTCCGAGACCCCGCGCCGGCGAAGGAGCGTGCGCAGCCGCGCGACCGCCCGGCTCACCCGCTGCCGCGCCGCTTCCTCGGAAACGCCCAGCGCCGAACCCACGCCCGCCATGCTCATCTGCTGAAAAAACCGCAATAGGACCGCGCGCCGGTCTTTTTCCGGCAAACTCAGCACCGCGTCATCGAGAAATGAAGAAATCTCCGACCATCGATCGCCACCTTCAGAATCCCCATTGCGCTGCATGTTCATGATCTGCGCCGCCCCCGTCTCATGTTGACGCCGCCGCATTTGCGCGCGGCGGGCATTCGCTGCCGTGTATCGCGTGACGCGAAGCAGCCACCCGGCCAGTTCACCGCGCGCCCGCATTACCGGCGGGCGCTGCGCCAGCAGCAGAAAAGTCGCCTGCGCGACATCCTCCGCGAGGTGACGATCGCCCACGCGCCGAACCGCCGACGAATAAACCAGGTCTGCATATCGGCGCACCAGTTGGGAAAACGCCTGCGCCGATTTGCCAGCGGCATACTCCCTCAGCAGTTCTGCGTCGCCCCGGTCCTCACTCTGTTCCTCGCTCATACGCATCCAAATGTTCAGCCGCTTCTAAAACGTGACAACCATCATATGATGTTCCACGCCAACCGCCGCTCCGGAGCAAATCCATGCCAGACCAATTGCCCCGGGTGGTCATTATCGGCGGCGGATTCGCCGGCCTCAGCGCCGCGCGGACGCTCGCCGGCGCCAAGGTTTCCATCACCCTTGTTGACCGCCGCAATCATCACCTTTTCCAGCCGCTCCTTTATCAGGTGGCCACGGCCGGCCTGAATCCGGCGGACATCGCCAATCCCATCCGCCGCATCCTGCGGCATCAGGAAAATGTGCAGGTGCTCCTCGCCGAAGCCAAGGCTTTCGATTGGGCCGCCAAGCGCGTCGAACTGGATGAAAGCTCTCTCGATTTCGACTATCTCGTCGTCGCCACCGGCGCGCGCCATTCCTATTTTGGCCACGACGATTGGGCCGCCCTCGCGCCGGGCCTGAAGAGCATCGGCGACGCACTGGAAATCCGCCGGCGCGTGCTGAGCGCCTTTGAAATGGCCGAGCGCGCCGCCGATCCAGCCGACCGCGACGCATGGCTCACCTTCGTCATCGTCGGCGGCGGCCCGACCGGCGTGGAACTGGCGGGCGCGTTGATCGAGATCGCCAAACACGCGCTGGCCCGCGACTTCCGCCGCATCGACCCGACGCAGGCCAAGGTGATCCTCGTCGAAGGCTCAGACCGCGTCCTGCCCGTTTACGTTCCCGAGCTTTCGCAAAAAGCCAAGGAGCAGTTGCTCCACCTCGGCGTCGATGTGCGCCTCGGCCAGCATGTCACCGCCATCGACCAGAGCGGCGTCAGCGTCGGCGGCCAGCGCATCGTGGCCAAGACCGTCCTCTGGGCCGCCGGCGTAGCCGCCTCGCGCCTCGGCAAAGCGCTCGGCGTGCCGATGGACCGCCCCGGCCGCGTCATCGTGCAACCCGACTTAACCATCCCCGGCCACCCCTGCGCCTTTGTCATCGGCGACCTCGCCAGCCTCACCATCAACGGCAAATTCGTCCCCGGCGTCGCGCCCGCGGCAATTCAGGAAGGCGCCCACGCCGCGAAGAACATCCTCCGCGCCATCCGCGGCGAGGCGCTGGTTCCATTCAAGTACAAAGACAAAGGTTCGCTGGCGACCATCGGCCGCTCCGCCGCCGTCGCGGACATGGGCAAACTCAAACTCTCCGGTCCACTCGCCTGGCTCGCGTGGCTCGGCGTCCACATCCTCTTCCTCATCGGCTTCCGCAACCGCTTCGTCGTGCTCTTCGAATGGGCCTGGTCCTTCTTCTCCTACGACCGCGGTGCAAGACTAATCACCGGCCCGCTGCGCCGCGATCCGAGCCAGCCGCGCGCGGAGTACCAGCGGTAGCGGACCATGACTCTCGCCGTGGAACAGATGACAAGGTGAGGGGGTGACAAGGTGACAAGGTGACTCAAAAATGATGTCACTCGCTCTACTGCGCCACTGTTCTACTGCTCTACTTTCCCACGGCGAAGCCGCGTGTCACCCCCTCACCTTGTCACCTTGTCACCTTGTCATCGCCCCTCCGCCGAAATCTTTCTAACTTTCCCATTGACTACTGCAGTCGTCAATCGTTATATTCACCATCATGGATCCCGACTCAATCGGCGAACTGGAACTGGAAGTCTGGCGATTCGTCGCCGATCACCCCGATGCGACGGTCGGCGAAGTCGCCCGGCATTTTGCCGCCTCGCGCGGTTTGGCCCGCACGACGCTTCTCACCGTGCTCGAACGACTCTACCGCAAGAAATACCTGCGCCGCCGCCGCGATGGGCGCCTCTTCCGCTATTCCAGCAGCGGGTCAAAGGCCAAGTTCCTCCAGACGCTGGTGGCGAGATTCACCGACCGTGTTCTCGGCGGCTCGCTTGATCCGTTTGTCGCCTACCTCATGTCCGACGCGCGCCTTACCGACCAGCAGATCAGCGACCTCCGCAAGCTCGTGGATTCCATGGAAAGGAAAAAGTCCCAGGGAGATAAGCCATGATTCCCGAAATGGCCGATTCCTTCATCCGCGCTCTCTTCACCGCCTCCTGGCAAGGGGCTATCGCCGTCGGCATCGTCTGGTTGATCTGCCGTATACCGCCGGGTATTCCGCCGCGCGTGCGCTGCTGGTTGTGGCGGTTGGTCGCCGTGAAAATGCTCGTTGGCCTGATTTGGATCGCACCGGTGCGATTGGCAGTACTGCCGGCACAAAAGTCGATTGCTGCGCCGACGCAAGCGCCCTTTGCATTGAAGGAATCGCCAGCAATTGCCTCTTCAACGGTTGCACTGCAAGATATTTCCGCAGCTCCCGCACAGAGTGATTTGCTGGAACCAACCTCCTCATCACGCGCGCCATTCCCGTGGCTCACTTTCTTCGCCGCCGTCTGGCTTGCCGGCGTTTTGTTGGGAATCATCAAGCTTACCCTCGCCTGGCGGGAATCGCGCCGCTTGTGCAACGGTTCCACGCCCTGCGCCGACTCCCGATTGTTGGCGGCGCGTGATCGCCTCTGCCATCAAATGGCGATTGCCGCGCCCCCCGCGCTCGCTCTTAGCGACGCCATTCCCGGCCCCATGCTCATCGGCATCGTCCGTCCGGCCATCCTCCTCCCCGCTGCTCATTCCACCGGCGACATCGACATGATCCTCGCCCATGAACTCGCCCACCTGCGCCGCCGCGATCTGGCGTGGGGCTTGCCCACCGCTTTCGTACACGTCCTCTACTTCTTCCACCCGCTGGTCTATGTGTTGAGAACTGAACTTCGCCGCGCCGAGGAAGCCGCGTGCGACTCTGATGCGCTGTGTGTTACCGGCAGCGCCCCCCACGATTACGGCCGCATGCTCCTCGCTATCGCCACGTCGCAAACGCGCCGCTTTCAGCGCCCGGCTTTCGCCGCGGGCATCATCGAATCAGCCGCCACCTTGGCCACGCGCCTGCGCCTGCTGGCCGGGGCACGCGAAATGAGCCGCCGCTCGTTTCTCTTCTCGGCTTTCTTCACCGCCGTTATCGCGCTGGCCGGCCTGATCCCGTGGCAGCTTACCCCGCGCTCCTCCGCCGCCGACGATTTACCGCCCGCCACTCAGCTTAGCCAAACCCCGGAGACGCGCCCCTCCCCCATCACCGGCCAAGTCCTTGATGCTGACGGCAAACCCGCGACCGGCGCCACTGTTTGGGCAGCAGGCGTGCGCCGCCCCAGCGAAGGCGAACTTGTCTCCACCGCCTCCGTCGCCGCCGACGGGTCGTTCTCAATCCTTCCGCCGCTGTACATCGCCCCCAGCGCACTGCCGCCCAGTCCTCAGGTTGCCATGTTCCCCCGAGGCGGCTACTTCGCCGAAATCCCCGGCGTCGGCATTTCGCAACGCGTGGATATGCATTTCCCTTCTTCCGGCCCGCTGCAACTCGCCCCCGCGACGGCGCTTCATGTCACGTTCACCACGCCCGACGGCGCTCCTGCCGCGGGCATCAGCGTCAGTCCGGTCGGCCTCGAACTGGCCGGCTCGCAGCCGCAGCCTCAGAGGGTTATCAATTTCTCCCCGACTCTGCGCGCCCAGTGGTCGGCCAAAACCGACGCCACCGGCGCGTGCATCATCACTGGCCTGCCGCGCGGCGCTCGCCTAGCCTTGGATGTTGACGACGACCGCTATTCCATGTTGGCTACCTCCGCATCAGCCATTCAACTCGCCGATGATCCGGTTACCACGACGGCCATTACCTTGACTCCCTCCTGCAATATCACCGGCAACGCCACCTTCACCGACGGCGCCAAGCCCACTGCGCCGATTCACCTCGTCGTCGTCGCGCGCGGCAGAATGCCCGCCGTCACTGACGCCTCCGGCCACTTTGAACTCAAGCGGCTGCAGCCCGGGACCTACACGTTTTATCTCGATCTGCTCCCGCAGGAACGCATGGCGACGAGCAATCCCCCCAGCCTATCCCCCGCACCTGATTACGTCATAAAGCCCGTCCGGGTTGACGTGGCCCTCGGGGAAACCAAGCAGGCCAACCTTACCCTCATCTCCGGCGGAATTATCACCGGAAAAGTGCGCGACAAGATCACCGGCGTCGGAATTCCCAACGTGACAATTCAGTGCTCCCCCGACGGGGCCCTCGAGATGACAGACAAAGACGGCGCCTATTCCTTCCGCGTTTTCCCCGGCGCCAAGACCATCCGGCTCGGTTACGCCGATGCGCACTATGAGAATCCCGCAGGTCCATCGACCATCACCGCCGCCGATGGCGTGACCAAGACATTGAATTTCGATCTGTCGCCGGACCACTCGGTGGATATCCAAGGCTCAGTCACCGACGCCACGGGAAAACCCGTCGCCGGCGCGATCGTCTACTGGAATCCTCCGCCCCCGGCCAACGCCAATCCGCGCCGCGTGCCAACTGACGCGAAAGGCCAGTTCCAACTTCGCGCCCCCATCGGCACGCTCCTGCGCGCCCGATTCGAGGACCAGGCCACGGCCGCCCCAATCACCCTCGACGGCTCCGGCCGGCCGGTTAATCTGCAAATCGCCGCCGAGAATATCTATAGCCTCGTGGCAACCATCACCGACGACAAAGGCGCGCCGGTTCCCAATGCCGCCGTGAGCATTTTTGATGGGTACGCCAATACGATCGACTCCGCCCAGACACTGCGGTCATCCCCCGACGGAACCGCCCGATTCGATTTTCTGCACTCTGATGTACCCAGCCGCATCTTTGTCCAGGCCGACGGCTATGCCCCGGCCAACCGGCTGCCCCTTCCCCCGTCGGCTCCGCACCAGCAGCAGACCTTTAACGTTGTCCTCAAGGCGACAAACAGCACCATCGCCGGCATCGTCGTGGACGCCAACGGCACGCCCGTCCCCAACGCCAACGTCGGTCTCGTCCAATCGGGTACACAGTCCCTGACCACAAAATCCGACTCAGCAGGCCGCTTCAAGTTCGCTGTTCCCGACAACACAACGGCCTCAGTTGTCATTCGCACCTACGAAATCACCGTAGAAGGCGGCGAAATAATCCATTCAACGTCCCCGGTAACCGCCGATGCCGGCGACACCAATGTCAAGCTGGTCATGCCAAGCAAACAACCCTGACAATCATTCGGCTACAATCCCGCCCATGCCGCTTGACCCAACCGACGCGCCGTCCTCCCGCGCCCAGCGGCTTGGCGAAGTGGCCCGCTATTTCACACAACTCGGCTTCACGGCCTTTGGCGGCCCCGCGGCTCACATCGCCCTGATGGAGCGTCAGCTCGTCGAGCAGCGCCGCTGGCTTGACCGCCAGCATTTCCTCGATGCTCTCTCCGCCATCAACCTCATCCCCGGCCCCAATTCCACGCAGCTTGCCATCACCATCGGCTACCTCCGCGCCGGCCTCCCCGGCCTCTTCGCCGCCGGCATCTGCTTCATCTTCCCCGCCGTGCTGATCATCCTCCCCATCGCCTATGCGTATGTTGAATTCGGCCAGACGCCGCACGCCGCCGCTGCGATGCACGGCGTCGCGGCGGCTGTGCTGGCGGTGATCGCCGTCGCGCTGGTGCGGCTGGCGAAAACCAGCGTGGCCAACTCGTTTCAGGCGACCATCGCCATCGCGGCTGCGCTGGCCGCGATCGTCATACATTATGAAGGCTTGGCCGCCGCCGATCCGCTGATTCTGCTTGCCGCCGCTGTCGCGGGAGTTCTTCGCGCCTCGCCTCGCGCGCGACAGTTTGTGCCAATGTTCTTACCCCTGCCTCTCGCCGCCGCCATTGCTCAACCGGCGGGATTAACGCTGATGGCCCTCCTCTTCCTGAAGATCGGGGCCACCCTCTACGGCAGCGGCTATCTCCTCCTTCCTTACCTCCAGGCCAATTTCGTCGGCGGGCACGCCTGGCTCACCAACCGCCAACTCCTCGACGCCGTCGCCGTCGGCCAGGTCACGCCGGGACCGCTCCTCACCACGGCCACCTTCATCGGCTTCCTCGTCGGCTTTCACACGACACCCGCGGGCTCTCTCCCACTCGCACTCGCGGGTGCGATTATCGCCACCGCCGCCATCTTCGGCCCCTCATTTCTCTTTATCGCCGTGCTGGGAAAACTGCTCCCGCGCCTCCGCAATCACCCTGCCGCGCGCGGCGCGCTGGACGCGATGAACGCCGCCGTGCTGGCATTGATCGCAGTCGCCCTCTGCCAACTCGCCCCGCCCGCGCTGCGCCCGCCGGGGACACTTGTTTGGGTAACGATCTTCGCCGCGACGCTGTTGGTCTTGCTTCGGTGGGACGTGAACGCCACCTGGCCAATCCTGGCAGCCGCTGCGATTGGACTCGTGGCAGGCGCGACGTGACCACGACAACGGAGCGCTGGATTAGCGCCTGATTAATAGCTGCAACCTTCGCGCATCCTCTCTATAATGCGCTGATGCCGGAGAATGGGGCCGCCATCGCAGAAGCGAAGGATGTTTCCGTGTCCTTTGGAGACGCGGAGAACAACCGTATCGTTTTGCAGGACGTCTCGCTGGGCATTCAGGTGGGGCAGGTCACCGCGATCCTCGGTCCCAGCGGCTGCGGCAAAAGCACATTTCTTCGCGCCCTTGTCGGGTTGCTCAAGCCGACCAGCGGCGAAGTTCTTGCCTATGGCAACCGGCTCAGCGGCATCCATCCGGGCGTATCCATCGTCTTCCAAAACTTCGCGCTTTTTCCCTGGCTTACCGTGCAGGAAAACATTGCCGTCGCCCTCAATGGTCTTGGCATGAGCGAGGAGGACGGCCGCCAGCGCGTGACGCGCTGCATTGACGTGGTTGGTCTGGAGGGATTTGAAGAGGCGTACCCCAAGGAACTCAGTGGCGGAATGAAGCAGCGCGTGGGCATCGCGAGGGCGCTGGCGCGCGGGCCGGAATTGCTGTGCATGGACGAGCCGTTCAGCGCGCTGGATGTCTTCACCGCGGAAAGTTTGCGCAGTGAGGTCTACCGCCTCTGGTCGGGCGGCGGGAGCAAGCTGCCGTTTTCGCTGAAGAGCGTCATTATCATTACGCATGTGATTGAGGAAGCGGTCTTCCTGGCCGACCGGATCGTGGTGATGGGGGCCCAGCCGGGCCATATACAGCAGGTGATCCTCAACGACGTGCCGCACCCGCGGGAGTATCAGTCGCCGGCGTTTCAGCGCATGGTGCATCGGCTGCACGACATCATCACCAAGGAAGATCAGGCTCCGGAAACGGAAGAGACAGGCACGCAATCCATCGCCACGCCCGAGCCGATCCCGCCGGTTTCGCCGTCACAGGTGCTGGGGTTGATGGAGATTCTCCGCGATCATGGCGGGCAGATGGATGTGTTCAATCTCGATCAGCTTACCGACTACGATTTCGGCCACACGCTCAGCGTCGTGAAGGCCGGCGAAATGCTGGAATTCCTTGATTCGCCCAAGAATCAGGTTGTCCTGACAGAAGTCGGCAAGCAATACCTCGACGCCGATGTGAACGGCCGCAAGGTGATCTTCCGCCGCCAGCTTGAAAAACTGGCCACGTTCCGATTCGTGCGGCAACTGCTCGAGGAGGCGCGCGGCCACGAGATGAGCAAGGAGATCGTCGAGGAGGAACTGTGCGTGCGGCTGTGCACGGAGGACATCCCCAAGCTGATTGAGACGGTGATTCCCTGGGGACGGTACGCGGAGCTGTTTGGATACTCGCCTGACGCGGAGCGGTTGTACCTGGATCAGCCGGTTTCTGTTCCTACTGATAGTGAATCGAAATCGTGATGATTCTGAATCTCATTGAATTCCGCGCCACCCTCTTATCCACAAAATGTTCGAATGTAGGGCGTGTTTGAGCACGCCTGTCTGGGCGATTGAATCGAGAGGTATTCGCAGAGGCGTGCTGAAGCACGCCCTACCCGTTTCCGCGCGAGGCGGGAGCGCCCCAGGGGCGCGCGATTTAAAGACAAGTCGGAAGGCCGGCTACTTCGTCCCCGCCTTTGCCACTTCCACCGCGAACGCGTAATCCGGCCCGAACATGTTCGAGCGGAAGATGATGTACTTCTCGTCGGGGGTGAAGATCGGGTTGGGTTCCAGGCGGTAATTCTGTTTGGACATGTTGACCAGTTTTTCAGAAACCAGGTAGCCGCCCTTGATCAGGTTCTTACCCAGGGTGCGGCGGTCGGCGTTGATGCGGGGGCGGAACAGGAAAATCCAGGGGGTGGATTGGTCGCCGTCGCCGCAGAATAATTGGCCGTCGGGCGAGGAATTGTCGTGGATTGAAGTTTCGTCCAGCGTGTAGTGCAGCCAGATGCGCTCGCCCGTCAGGACGTTGAAGCTGGAGATGAAGGAAGTCTGCATCCCCTGCGGATAGTGCAATTGATAAAAAATCGTCTCGCCGTCAGCGCCCCACCATTCATGGCCGGCGATTTCGTTCTGCATGGTGCGCTGGTGCACGAGCTGATTGCCCGTGCCGTCGGCGCGGATGGTCCAGATGCGGTCCACCTGCTCCCACTGGCCTTCGTGGCAGTACATGAGGAGATTCGGATCGGCCGGCGAGAATTGCAGATGATTCAGCCAGTCGGTGCTGTGCTCCATGAGTTTGTTGATCTGGCCGGTTTGCAGGTTGATCGTGAACATGGTCATGGGGAGCTTGGCGGCGAGGCGGCGGGCCATTAACTGGCCTTTGTTGGCGGGCTCACCGAGATTGGTGGCGGACATGCGCGAGGGAACCTGCTCGGGCGTGCCGTCATAGGCGCCGCCGGCGTTGGCGTCACCCTCGATGTATGTGCCGGCGCCGAGCGTCTCGTCGGCGTTGATGGTGACGACGGTGGCGCGGCGCGGAAGATCAGCGAGCTTTTTGGTCTCGCCCGTATCGACATTCACGCTCCACAACTCGGAAAAATAGGGGTCTGCCTTGGTTGTGCTGTAATAAAGGGTCGGCGTCTTGTGGCCGACGATGATGGTTTTCGTCTCGCCTGTCACGAGAACGTGAGACTGCAGGGTCGCCAGGTCCAGTACGCTGATCGTGTTTGGGGAAGTGAAGACCATCTTCTTGCCGTCGGGAGTGAAGGGGTTGTAGTTGAAATAGAAACTGTCGGAGCCGGGCTCGGTGGTGAGGCGGAGAACGCGGTGGCCGGTGTCGGGGTCGATCCAGGAGGTGGGAGGAACCGCGGCGGCCACGGCTTCAGTAGGGGCGGCGGATTGACCGAGCGCCGGGGCAACAAGGCACGGGGCAAAGGGAAGGAGAAATGCGGTGGCGAGCGTGGCGAGGGAGCGGAAGCGCTTGGGAGTGTTCATGGTATCTCAAATACCGATCCAACAGTGTGAAAGTTGAAACCAGCCAGACGCCTCAGTAGGGAAATCGCTTTTGGCCGCGTTCCTTTGGTCCCCTCTCCATGTACTCAGGGAGAGGGATAGGGTGAGGGTCGTTTTTGACTGGCCAATGACGTTCGAGCTTCCGAAGAACCCTCACCCCGGCCCCCCCGGCCCTCTCCCTGAGTACATGCAGAGGGGGAAATCTAGAAAGCGATTGCCCTGGGGTGCATCAGCGTGACGAATGGGCCTGCATGTTCGCCGGCCGTATATGTGTAATGGGCCCCCGATTCGAATCGGCGGTCGATTTTAGTCGAGGCGTGAAACGGCTGAATCTCGATCAGCCGCCTGCGCGGGAACCGATGATGGTTTCTCCGCCGTCGCGGGAATTGAAGCCTTGTCGGGAATGGACGAGGGGAGGATCAGCATCCGCGGCGTCTGGCTCCAGATGACCAGATGTGCGGCGCTCCAGGGGACCAGGACCAATAAAATCGCGAACCCCGCCGCGGCTCCAAGCCGCAACAATCGGCGATCACGATTTACGAATCCCGTCTTCATGACCCCGTACAGTTGCGCGCCGGGGGCGATTTCTTCCATCTTCATCTGGAATTCAGGAAGATTGGGCAGATTGCGGGGTGGATGGGTGGCTATTTACAATAACTGGCTCAATGACGCCCAACTCGCGAAGGTCATATCTGCCGGCGGGGATATTTGCCGTGGCGCTCGCGCTGGAGGCATCTACCGTGGCCTGGGCGCAGGCGACGACTCAGCCGTCCGGCGGCGTTGGCGCGAATGGGGCGACGCTGGTTGACCGGCTTGCGGAGATCTTCAATATCCCGCACAGCGATGCCGATCCGTTTGCCAATCTTAGAGACGTGGCCAGCGGTGATGAGCCCAAGGTGAATAAACCTGCCGCGGAAGAATTTGCCAAATCCATGGCGCAGGGGGGCGATTTTGACTTCATGACGCGACTGGCAGCGCAAACAACAGACCTGTCGTCGAGGTTCTCCGAGGCGAATGACGCACGCTGGAAATATGGCTGGCCCATCGATCGCAATACAGTGGTGAAATACCTCTGGGCAAAAGCGCAGGACAAACTTGCGCCATCTGATATCGCCGCACGGGATGCCCGCGCGGCGGCGCTGCTTGGGGCGGCGGATGAATTCTTCAATGATGTGGCCGAGTTTGCGTTTGTCGTGCGCGATGAAAAGAAATTCGACGCCATCGCGGGGCTTGATCCGTCGCAAATCGCGGCGCTACACAAACTGATTGCAGACACGCTGCAAGGCAACAAGGCCTATGGCGAGAAGATGGGGCTAGTCTTTACGTTGCAATCGAGACTGGTCAAATCGGCCGCGTCAGAGGTTGATGCTAAGACACTCGATGAGTTTCTCGCCGCCATTACGCAATTACGCGCGGTGTCACAGGGGATGAGCGGGCGCGAGTATGAAAGCGTGGTACAGGTCTGGCAGGTCGCAAATGTCGCAGCAAAAAAACAAGACGCCCAGGCCCAGGGGCGCATTGATCAGTATTTGGGGGATTGGGTGAAAAACCTGACATCGCAGGCGGATGGGACGAGCACGCCACTTTACCGGTGGTTGGAGATCGCCCGGACGCAGGTCGGGCCGGTACCGTAGGGGACGAAGAAAATGCAGGATTCACCACAGAGGACACGGAGGACACATAGGTAAATTATAATTCAAATTTAGTTTACCTCTGTGTCCTCCGTGTCCTCTAGCGAGGCGCAGCCGAGCGGGTGGTGAGACTGCATTTTTGATTTGTTTTCTCGGCGTCTCTGTGTCTCGGCGTTCATCCCTCTTTTTGCCCGCGGGCCAGCAGCGTCGTTCACGCCTCATCGGGCGGCGGGGCGGGCGGCTTCGGGGCAGCGATGACGATGGTCTGGTCATCGGCGGGTTCGTCGCGGCCTTGCCAGGCGAGGACGGCGGCGGCCAGTTTGTCGATCATCTGCCGCGGAGAGAGGCAGCGGTTGAGCTGGAGTATTTGACAGACCAGGTCGATCTCGAACATTTCTTCCTTGGCGTTGCGGGCCTCGAAGATGCCGTCGCTGAGGACAATCAGCGATCCGCCGGGCAATAATTGGATCGGGTCGGCCCGGTCGGGGGGCATTTCGTCGAGCACGCCCAACGGCGGGAGCGAGGGGTCGAGCAGGCGCAGGGGCGATTGGCCGCCGTCGCGGACGACCAGCGGGCCGTGGCCGGCGCTGCAATAATCGAGGCGGCCGTCGGAGGTGAGGAAGCCGAGGAACGCGGTGATGAAGCGGCCGGCTTCCAGGTCGCCGGCCATGCGGGCGTTGATGCGGGCGAGGATCGTGAACGGATCGGAGTCGATCTCGCACAACGTCCGGACCAGCGTGCGCACCTGGGAGACGACGAGCGTCGGGGCCATGCCGTGGCCGGAGGCGTCGGCGAGGAAGACGCCAAGGCGGCCGTCGCGCATGGGCCAAAGGTCATAGACATCGCCCCCGGTCACGCTGGCGGGTTTGGTCCAGCCGGCGACTTCAAGGCATGGCACTTCCGGAGGTTTCTTCGGGATCATCGCCTCCTGCACGCGGCGGGCTAAGTCCATTTCTTTTTCCAGCGCCGCGGCGCGGATGGCGTCAACCATGAAGCGATGCCGCTGAATGGCCACGCCCGCCTGGTCGGCGAGGAGTTGGAGGAGGTTGTGGTCCTCGCCCTGGAACGGGCCGTTTTTTTTGTTGATGGCCTGCACGACGCCGAGCGGATTGCCATCGGAGCCGGCGACGGGGGCGGCGAGGATGTTGCGCGTGCGGAAACCCGTGCGGCGGTCATTTTCGGGATTGAAGCGGGCGTCGGTGTAGGGATCACATACGTCCAGAAGCTGATTGCCCCAGAAAGCGGCGCCGACGATGCCGGTCTTTTCAGAGACGCGGATTTCCTGGCTGTCCAGGGCGATCTTGGTCCAGAATTCCCCCGCCTTGGCGTCGTGCAGGAAGATGCTGGCGCGCTCGCAGGCCAGCATCTCACGGGTGGCCTGGGCGATCTGCAGGAGCAACACATCCAGATCGGTGGAACGGGCCAGCATGCGCGAGACTGATCTGACCAGACGAACCTGCTCAGGCGATATGGCGTCGGCTTCGGGCATTTTCTGGCGCCAAGTGTACAGCGAGAGGGGTCGGATGAAAAACGGGGGAGGCGCGGAGGGCGTGAAATCAGGCGAAAACCTGCGGAGCTGGGCGAAATGGGTCTGTTTGGGGCGCGGGGGAGGAATGAACGCTGAGGCACGGAGGCGCAGAGGGAGGAAAGAAGAGAAGATCAAAAATAGATTTTCAACTAAAGCGGATTTGGGGAAGGGTCGTATGGTATACTTCCGCAGGTGCGGTTATGACCACAAAGGTTCATGCGGTGTACCGAGATGGAGTGTTTCTACCGTCGGCTCCTCCCCCGCTCGCGGAAGGGGCCGAAGTCGAACTCGTCGTAACTGCCGAGACGGAGCCCGCCTCGTTGGCTGATGCGCTGGCGGAGATTGCTCGGATGCCCGCGGAGGGTGCCGACGACGGGTTCTCGGGCGCGGATCACGACGCCATCCTCTATCCAAAAACAAATAAATGAGCGTCTTCGTCGATACTGGCGCGTGGTATGCGAGTGTCGTTCCGGGCGATCCGCAGCATGCTGAAGTAATGGCCTGGCATCGCCAGAATCACCTACCACTGATAACAACAGATTACGTGATTGACGAGACCTTGACGCTCTTGCGAAGCCGCGGGGAAAGTTCGCGGGCTGTCGCTTTGGGGCGACGACTGTTGGACCTTTCAGGGGTTGCCATCCATTTTCTGGGGGAGGCTGAAATTCGGCGGGCTTGGGAATTGTTCCGCGACAATCCGGCCCGCAATTGGAGTTTCACCGATTGCACGAGCAAGGTGGTTATCGACACACTGCATATCAAGCAGGCGCTCACTTTCGACCGTCACTTCGCGGAGTTCGGTGCGCTTCAACTTTTGCCGGCGGGCGACTGAGCTAACGAGCCTGCTTCAGAAGACTGACTGCGTTCTGAATTCAACGACGGGCCTGTCCTTTGGGCGTTATCGAAACCCTCCGCTTACATACAGCGTTTCGCCTGTCACCCACTTGGAATCATCGCAGGCGAAGTAGACGACGGCTGGGGCGACGTCGTCGGGCATACCGACTCGGCCTAGCTTCGCGGCGGCGACGTAGCCTTTGGCGAAGGCGCCATCGGGGTTGGCGGCTTCGGAGTTGCCTTCGGTGACGACCATGCCGGGATTCACGGAGTTGACGCGAATCTTGCGCGGGCCTAGCTCGGCGGCGAGAGTGCGGGTGACGGAATCGACGGCGGCCTTGGTGGCCGAGTAGACGGTCGCGCCGGGAAACGCGGCCGTGGCGACGACCGAACTGATGTTGACGATGCTGCCGCCGGAGGGGCCGAATTGTTTGGCGGCCTCCTGCGCGGCAAGGATCAGGCCGAGAACGTTTAAATCAAATTGACGGTGAAAGTGGTCCGGGGTGATCTGGTCAAGCGGTTTGAATTCGTAGATGCCGGCGTTGTTGATCAGCACGTCGAGCCGGTCGAACGCATTCTTGGTTTCGGCGAATAGGCGCACGATATCGGCGGGCTTGGCCACATCGGCCTGAACGGCGATGGCCTTGCCGCCCTTGGCTTTGATGTCGGCGACAACCTTGTCCGCGCCGGAGCGGCTGCTGGCATAATTCACCACGACGGACGCGCCTTCAGCGGCGAGTTGGCGGGCGATTTCGGCGCCGAGGCCTTTGGAGGCGCCAGTGACGATGGCGACTTTTCCGGAGAGTTTGAGGGGCATGGAGGGTTCCTTCCTGTTGAGTGAATCGCGGCACAAGTCTAGGTCGCCATGGACGTGAATTTCCAGATGAACCATCAAAATGACGTGATATAATGCGGATCATGTCCCAGATCGCCGCCAATTCGGTGCGGTTTACGCTCTCGGAGTACCTGCGCATGAGCAATGCGGGGATTTTTGGAGATCGGCGCACGGAACTCGTTGAGGGGAGAATCAGAAAAATGGCGCCGCAGCGAGATCGGCACATGTGGGCGGTATCAAAGATAACGAGGTTGTTGGTTCACGCGACGACGCCAAAGGACACGCTCATCGTTGAGGGCACGCTCTATCTGGATGAATGGAATGCCCCCGAGCCGGACTTTCATTTATTCGATGTACCCATTGGCACGCCGCGCGAGAAATTGCCGCGGCCTATTCTCGTGATCGAGGTCAGCCACACAACCTACCGGCGCGACAGCGGGAGCAAGCTGCGCCTTTACGCGCGCATGGGAATCGCGGACTACTGGATCGTGAATCTGCGCGAGAATCGCGTTGAGATTTATCGCAAGCCGGAAAACCCGACAGGTAAGCAATCGGGCTGGCGGTATGCCTCGGTGACGCAGGCGGGCATTGGCGAAACCGTGGCCCTGCTCAAGCGGCCTAAGGTGAAGTTTGGGGTTGAGGATCTGCTGGCGTAGCGTCGAAGACGATTGCCATGCCGATTGAGGTGCTTTACAGGAGTTGGAGCGACGCGGAATTGCTGTCGCGCTGGCTGCCTGACGCGGAGGGAATGACTGTCCGAAAGGCACAATCGGATAGTCAGACTACTCATTGCGCGACGAA
>JBEKYH010000004.1:0-31467 GCA_049511115.1 Tepidisphaeraceae bacterium
CGGCAAGTTTGGCAGATGCGGGCGGGGGGATTTACTTTTTCGCGTCTTGCCCCCTATCAAAGCTGGCCACCGTTTCGAAGCGAAGCGAGAAGACTTTGGGAAGTCGCCCAACCCGTTGTCAAGTCAGAGGTTGTTACGCGGGTTGCGGTCCGGTACGTGAACCGCTTGGAACTGCCTCTGCCGTTTGGCGACTTTAAGGAATACCTCAGGACGGTCCCTGAGATTTCGCCGTCGCTCTCGCAAGGGCTCTCGGCGTTTTTTATGCAACTTCATATGCCTCAACCCGATATCTCCGCAGTGGCCGTATTGAATTTGCGACTTGAACCAGTGGCGGCAGAGCCGCTCCAAAAATCCGTAACGGTGATTCTTGACGTTGACCTTTTCAAAGAGAGCGAAATACCGCAGAATGATGAAGGGCTTTGGGCATTATTTGAGCAGTTGCATGTAAAAAAGAACGAGATTTTCGAGGCCTGTATTACAGACCGTACTCGTGAATTAATCAGATAGAATCATGGCAACACTCGCACCACCAGCGTCGATTGCTTTTGTTGCACCTGACCGCCCAACCTACGGAAGCGGAAGCTATGTGGAGAACGACTGCGTTTCCGCTCTCCATGGCAGGGACCTCAGGTTAATCTGTAACTCGACGAAGGAAATCCGAGATTATTCCGCGCGGACGGCTCGTAGGTTCCTCACTCGTCCCCCCGAAGAGAATTTGACGTATACCCGCGTGCCGCCCCGGCGGCATTACACGGTTGATGCGATTTTTAATTACCGAGGCCGGGGACGGCCGGCGCCATTTGAACCGAGTCCGGAGTGATGGAACCCTTTTGGCAGGATTTGAGCTCAACCGCCGGTCTGGCCGAGGGGGACATGCTTCCCAGTTGTGCTGTTCCTGTCATTCGCGCGGATTTTGACCAGACTTCCCGCGCCAGGGATTCAATCTCCCCCGTTGATGTAGATGAATTCGATCTCATTGTCATGACGCAGAGCTGCGATCTGGAGAACAGCAAGGCCCCGCTCGTCGCGTGCTGCCCGATTTGCACGCTGTCGGAGTATGAAGCGGTAAATAAGAGCTTTGAGAGAATCGGGGAATGGGAACGTGTTCGACAGGGACGAATAGAGGGGCTGCACCTGCTTGCCTCTCCAACGAATCCCCAGGACAAATGGGCGGCTTATGTGGTCGACTTCCGCAGCATCTACAGTTTGCCCGTTGGATATCTCAACGCGCATGCCAGTCAACTTCCAAATCGCTGGCGGCTGCGTTCACCTTATCTTGAACACTTTTCGCAAGCGTTCGCACGCTTCTTCATGCGGGTCGGCCTTCCATCGTCCGTTGCGTCCTATTTGGCGGAGCCAAAACGGCCGCCCGCTCTACCGCGCACCGGCGGCAATTAAACAAACCGACATCGGTGGATTGATAGCGCCGTTTGCATAATCGATCAGAACGGAATCGCGGCGCGATCCTCACCCCATCGCAAATAATTATCGCATTTCATTTGGCTTGCCGCCCCGACGTGGCTAGATTGGCGGCAGCGGGCGGTGGCTGTCTTGGGCGTACCAGCGACGTATCAGCCATGATTCATACTAAACGTGGACAATTGCGTAGCGGGGCGCGGCTTGCCGTGGTGTTGGGGGCGGCGTTGATTTTCATATCCGCGGGGGCGATCGACGCCATTGCCCAGGTGGCGATGATGAGCGTCGCTGGCGATGAGGGCAATCCATCCGGCGCGTTTTCCGTGCACAAACCCCCGCCGGCGGTCCTGGAAACGCTCGAAGACTTTGAGCGGTTCCGCGACAAGCAAGCGTGGGAAAAGGCCCTCTCCGCGCTCGACAAGGCTTACGATGCCGATGCGAGCGGGCTGATTCCGTCCGACGATGGGATCATGCTGCCCGTGGCCGCGAAGATGCAGCAGGAGTTGCTCTCGCTTCCGCCCGCGGGACGCGAGGCGTTTCGCCTGTTTAACGATGCCAAGGCGCAGTCGCTTTATCAGGCGGCGATCAATTCGGCGGACGATGACAGCGGCGCGCCCGCCGCGGATTCGCTGGACAACGTCAATGTCTTGCGCGCCATCGTGGACCGCTATTTTGTCAGTTCCATCGGCGACAAAGCCGCCGACCGGCTCGGCGACGCTCTCTTTGAGGCGGGCGATTTCGCGGGGGCCCAGCGCCAATGGCGCATGATTATCGACCATTATCCCGACACCACGCTCTCGCCCGCCCTGCTGCAAACCAAGCGGGCGATCGCGTTGGCCCGCGCGGGTCGATGGGAGGAGTTTCAGCAAATCCGCGCGCTGGTCCACGATCGCTTCGCCGGGCAGACGGTCACGCTGGGCGGGAGCGAAATCGCCGCCGATCAGTACCTCGATGAACTGGGCAAATCGGCAAAATCCGCCGGACCGACCACGCGCCCCCAAGCGGTCACCGCGTCTACCATCGCGGAGGCGGTTGCCGACGATGGGTCAGCCGCGATGCCCGCCAACAACACACCAATCTGGCAAATCCCGATCATGGATGAGACCGCGGAAAAGCAGATCGAAACGGCCCTCAGTCAATATGGATGGCAATCCATGGCCGCCTCGATCACCGGCAGGCCCCCGGCGGTGGCCGTTGATGACAAGCGCATCTATGTCAATGCGGTAGGGGAGTGCTTCGCCGCCGATCTGACAACCGGCAAGATGCTCTGGCGGACCGACGTGATCTCCAACCTCGGCCAGGTGATTCAGCAGTCCTTTATGTACGGCGGCGTGATGGATTTCGCCAACACGCAGATCGCAATCGACGGCGACCGCCTGTTCCTGATTCGCCGCCCGCGTTCAGAAATGAACGGGCAGCCGGGCCCGCCGCAGGACGCGCAAATGCGGCTTTTCTGCGTTCACGCCGATTCGGGGAAAGAAATCTGGAAATCCTCCGACGGTCCTTTGTCCGCTTGGAGCTTTCTCGGACATGTATTAATCAGTGGGAACACGCTCTACGTCTGCGCCCATGCCCCGCAATCCCAGGATCTTCATCTTTTGAATATCGCATCGGACAACGGCCAGTTGCTGTCGGACTTGCCGCTGGGTAACGCCTCGGGGGGAAGCGACTTCCGGGGCCAGCCGGTCGTAAAAGCCCCGGACCTGCTCGAACATGATGGAAATGTTTACGTCCTGACCAACAACGGCATGCTCTTGGCCGTTGATCCGCATGCGCAAATTCTGCTGTGGGCGTTTTCCTATCCGACGCAACTGGCCGGGCCGCAGCAGCAGGTCGTCTTCGTTAACAATGGCGGCGGGGGGTCGCAAAGCGATCCTCCGGCGCGCGGGTCCATGGCTGTGCGCGGCTCGACACTCTATTTCAAGGAAGACGGCGACGACACGCTCTACGCGCTCGACATTTCCGCGCCGTCGCTGATCTACAAGCGCCCCATCGGCGAGACCGTCGCCCTGGCCGGGGTGGATGATTCGGGCGTTCTCCTCGTCGGCGGGGAAGCCGACCGGATTGACGCCTCCACCCGCGCCCTGCTCTGGAGCGACCGGCTGTACGTTGCCACTCCCGACATTCACCCCGTTTTTCGCGGCGGGCGAATCTACAACTTCACGTTGCGCGGCGTCCACAGCCTGAACGCCGCCAGCGGCGACACCGATCCGGTGTTTTACGGCGAGGATCGCCAGGGTCTTGGGGGCGGCGTCTGGTTCAGCGGCGACACGCTGATGACGGTCTCCAATTGGGCGATTACCGCGTATCCGCTGTCCGGGAAAGGCCCGCCCTGATCGCGATTGTCGTCCCTTTTGCTCTTCAAACCCACCATGCGGAGGCAATTCATGTTTGGAACGAATGAGGAAACACGCAGTTACACGTCGCCCGCATCTTCTCCCGCCCCCGGTATTCCGGGGGAGGGCTGGGGAGGGGGCTGCACGCGGGCGATGCATTACTCCGGGAGCCCCCTCCCTAACCCTCCCCCGGAATACCAGGGGCGGGGAAAAACCTCCCTAAATGTACTGTTCGCCGCCGCGGCGATTCTTGCGTGCTCCCTCTTCTCCGCAGCGACCGCCCTCGCCCAATCCAATGACGGCATCACCGTCCGGGGAATCGGCACGGCGTCGGCTAAGCCGACCGAAGTCGAATTCGATGCCGTCGTCTCCGGGGACGGCGAGCTGGCCGCTGACGCGCAGGTGAAGTATCAGGACACCAAAAGGAAGGCCATTGCCGCACTCAACGCCTTGGGCATCCCGGACTTAACCGTTGAACCGCAGGGTCAGGCCATCCAGCAGTCGGCCGGCGACATGAACCAGCAGATGCGCATCATGAATGGCAACGTCCCGCCCGCGGCGAAGCCGCACGTGCAAATAAACGAGGAGCTTCGTGTCCGCATAAAAGGGGTGGACAAACAGGACCCTGATGCCTTGATCCAGAACATCCTGAAAGTGATGGATGCCAGCCGCGACGCGGGGCTGCAGATTGGGCCGTCCGGTCCGATGAACTCGATCCAGGCGCAACTCAGCGCCGGAACGGCCGACGACCTGGTGCATTTTGTCATTCCCGACAAAACCGACCTCGAGGCCCAGGCCTACCAGATCGCCATGGACGACGCCCGGGCCAAGGCGGAAAAACTCGCAAAATTAAGCGGACTGCAACTTGGAGGCGTGGCGTGGGTGCAGGATGAGGGCGCACCGTCGGGCAATTCCGACGCTTCGGCGCGAACGTCGGTCATCCAGGCGATCTACGGCGTTACCCCGCCGGCGACGCCCGACAGGGGAAAGGAGATCAGTTCCGGCACGCTGGCTGACATTCCCGTCACCGTGAATGTCATCATGCACTTTAACGTCGCCAAGTAACAGCAAACCTTACGTCCAAAGTGACGAGCCCTCCATGCACCTGCGGCGCTATATCTCTGTCCTGACGATTGCCTTGTTCTGCTGGCATGCTTCCTCGGCAAGCGCGCAGGAGGAGATGTATCCCAAGCATCTCAACGCCGCGAGCCAGCGCGCCATTAAAGCGGGCCTGGAATATCTGGCCAAAACGCAATCACAGGACGGCTATTGGGCCGGCACGCCGGATGCGGCGGCTTATCCGACGGTCATGGCGGGCCTGGCCGGCATGGCGTTTCTCGCCCACGGCGATACACCGAGCCGCGGGCCTTACGCCGATCACATCCGCGCCGCCGAGATGTATCTGATCGGCAACGCTCGCCCCAACGGGCTGATCACCTCCGCGGCCGAAGCGGGGTCGCGGTCAATGTACGGCCACGGCTTTGCCATGCTGTTCCTCTCGACGGTTTATGGCATGGAGACCGATTCCAAGACCCGCGACGAAATCAAAAAGGTCGTCAACAACGCGATTCAGTTGACCGCCGCCGGCCAGAGCGCCTACGGCGGATGGACTTACGTTCCAGGCGAGGGGGATGAAGGCTCGGTCACGGTAACGCAAATCCAGGGTCTTCGGGCCGCTTCCAACGCCGGGTTCAGCGTTCCCAAAGGCGTCATCGAAGCGGCCGTCGCGTATCTGGAACGATGCAAGACGCCCGAAGGCGGCATTCAATATTCCCTGGCTTCGGCCACTGGTCCGCGGCTGGCCATCAGCGCGGCGGCGGTCGCGACGCTCTACAACGCCGGCCAATACGATTCCAAACTGGCCAACGATTGCCTCGCGTATGTGTGGGGACAATTCGCCCTCACCACCGGGCAGTGGTCCAAAAACAGCGGCCATGAATTTTACACGCACCTTTACGCGGCCCAGGCGTTTTACCAGGCGGGCGACAAATACTGGGATAATTATTTTCCCCAGACGCGCGATCAGCTATTACAGATGCAAGGCTCCGACGGCTCGTGGAATGGCGACGGCATCGGCCCGATCTACGGCACCAGCATTGGATTGATAATACTACAATTGCCATACAAGTTTCTTCCCATTTACCAGCGTTAGCAGGAAGGACGGTTTCCCTCGTGAATACAACTGCGAGCACCGCGACCAGCGCCCCCGGCGAGATGCAGGATCAGCAGGACCTGGAGGGACTCGTCCGCCTGCGCACCGCGCGCGACGAAATCCGCCGCCAGCTTAGCGGCGTCATCGTGGGGCAGGATGAGGTCGTCGAGCAGATGCTGGTCTGCCTGTTTGCGCGCGGCCACTGCATCCTGGAGGGAGTGCCCGGCCTGGCGAAGACTCTGCTCGTGCGCACGCTGGCCCGCTGTTTGTCGCTGGATTTCAACCGCATTCAGTTCACGCCCGATCTGATGCCCAGCGACATTACCGGCACCGACGTGATGTACGAGGACCGCGCCACCGGCGAGCGCACGTTCCGATTCCTCAACGGCCCGCTGTTTGCCAATGTCGTCCTGGCCGATGAAATCAATCGCACACCGCCCAAGACGCAGGCCGCATTGCTCGAAGCGATGCAGGAGCGGCAGGTTTCCGCGGGCGGAAAGCGACATGCGCTGCCCGATCCGTTCTTTGTGCTGGCCACGCAAAACCCGATTGAGCAGGAGGGAACGTATCCGCTGCCCGAGGCGCAACTGGACCGGTTTCTACTCAAAGTTTTTGTGAATTATCCCAACGAAGTCGAGGAGCGCCGCATCTATCGCCTGACGACCGGCGACGCGCCGCCGGACCCGGTTCCGGTGGTTGCCGGCGCGGAGATGCTGCGCCTGCAAACGGTCGTGCGGCGCGTGCCGATCAGCGATTTATGCGTCGATTACGTCGCGCGCCTGGTTCGCGCGACGCGGCCGGCTGACAGCGTGGCGCCCAAGTTCATCCACGACTGGATTCTCTGGGGCGTCGGCCCGCGCGGCGGACAGTCGCTCATTATGGCCGCCCGGGCCCGCGCCGCGCTCGACGGGCGGCCCGAAGTGTCGGTGGATGACCTGCGCGCCATGGCCCCGGCGGTGTTGCGGCATCGCATGGTGCTGAATTACAACGCCGAAGCGCAAGGCCAGACCAGCGAATCCATCGTCGCCAAACTGCTGGAAACCCTGCCCCTCCATCCCGGCCGTCCCGGCGAACAGGCGCGCGTCGAGCGCGTCCTCAAATAAAGCTTAAACCGCAAAACGGCAGCGTGAAATAATGCCTTACCTGGACCCGAAAATCCTCGCCCGCATCATGCCCCTGGGTCTGCGCGCCCAGCGCATTGTCGAGGGGAGCATTTCCGGCCTGCACCGCAGCCCACTGCACGGCGTCAGCGTCGAATTCTCCAACTACCGCGAATACGCCCCCGGCGACGACCTCAAGCGCCTCGACTGGCGGGCATACGCGCGCAGCAACCGGTTTCACATCAAGCTCTACGAAGAGGAGTCCGATCTCCGCGCCACGCTGCTCCTCGACGCCAGCCGTTCCATGCGGTACGGCCGCGGAGCGATGACCAAATTCAATTACGCCGCGACGCTCGCCGCCTCGCTGGCCGCGATGCTCGTGAAACAGCGCGACGCCGTCGGCCTGGCGGTCTTCGACGACGCCGAACGCATCTGGCTTCGTCCCGCCGCGACGCAGGCACAACTGGCCAAAATCATGGAGACGCTGGAGAGCGCCCAGCCCGACCGGCCGACCGAATTGCACGTCGCCATGAATAAAGTGGCCAGCCAGATCAAGCGGCGTGGCGTGGTCATCATCATTTCCGATTTGCTCACGGACCTCGATCTCTTTTACGACGGCCTGAGCCGCCTGCGGCACGAGGGGCACGAAATCCTGATCTTCCAGGTGCTGGATGCCGACGAGATCGAGCTGCCCTTCGAGGATTCGGTTCTTTTCCGCGACATCGAAGGCGGGCCACAGGCCGAGCAGTTATTTGCCGAGCCTTGGGCCTTCCGCAAGGCTTACAAGGCCGCGATGGAGCAGTTCATCGCCGAGATCAAAAGCCGCTGCCATAACACGGGGATCGATCACCTGCTCCTGCGGACCAACGACGATCTGGGCGCTGCCCTGAGTCACTATTTGCATGGCCGCCGCGCGCGCGGCGCGACCATTCAAGCGGGCAGAACTTCTTCCGCCTCCAAGGGAGCCTGACATGCAGTTCCTCAGCGCTCCGCTCCTGTATGGCCTGATATTGGCGGCGGCGCCGATCATCATCCATCTGCTTAACCGGCGGCGCTTCCAGCTTGTCGAGTGGGCGCCAATGAAGTACCTCAAGCTCACCATCCGCAACAATCGCCGGCGGGTTCGTATCGAGCAATTGCTTTTACTTTTATTGCGCACTTTGCTCATCGTGCTATTGATCGTCACCATCGCAAGGCCGGCCCTCAGCGGTTCCGCCGCCGGCGGGTGGTTGGCCAAGCGCGCTCGCGTGAGCCGCATCCTGGTAATCGACGATTCGCTGTCGATGGGCTACCGCGACCAGGGTAAAGCTGCCCTCGATCAGGCCAAATCCGCGGCCGCCGAAATTATCCGCGGCACTGGTTCGCAGGATTCGCTCACCGTCCTCACTACGGCGCCCGCTTCGGATCCACTGGTGCGCGAATCGAGTCTTGACGATGCCCCCAAGGCGCTTTCCCGCATCGACGCCCTCACGCCAACGGACGCGGCCTGCGACTGGGCCGCGACGTTTAAATCCATCGACGATTTGCTTTCCACCGCGGCCTTCCCGCAAAAGGAAGTGATCCTCATCACGGACCTCCGCAAGCCGGGATGGAACGCGGGCGTGGCTGATACCGCCGCTCGCTGGTCCGCCGCCGGAATCAACGTCCGCATCATCGACGTTGGCTCGCGCCAGACAGCCGACGTAGCGCTGGACCGCTTTCTTCAGGAAGACCCGATCGTCCTGCCGGGCGCACCGGTCAAAATGACCGCGTCGATTCACAACGCGACATCCTCTGTCATCACTGGTGCGCAAGCCACGCTGAGCGTTGATGGAAACGTCCGCCCGCTGGTGCTGCCTGACTTGTCGCCGGGGACCGGCACCGATGTTCCCCTCACCATCACCATCGACGCGCCCGGCCAGCACACTGTCAAACTTACCCTGCCCGATGACGACCTTGCGGGCGATAACACCCGTTACCTGAGCGTCAATGTCCGCCCCCACCTCACGCTGAATCTCGTCGACGGCCGCGAAGGAGCCGGCCCGTTTGAATCGGCGGGCGATTTTGTCCAATTGGCGCTCTCCGTCGGCGCCGACGCCTGGCAGGCGCGGCATTTCGCCGACACTGATCCGGAATCCCTCCATCCCGGGCGGGCCGATTTGACCGTCATTACCGACGCCGCGAATCTCTCGGCGACGACCGTCGCCGAATATGAAAAGCTGGTTCGCCAGGGAATGGGTCTCATGGTTTTCTGCGGCGAGCAGGTTGATCCGGACTTTTACAATCAACGCCTCTATCGCGACGGACAGGGACTTTTGCCCGCGCGGCTGGATCATATTTCCGATGAACCGGCGCGCGGTCTCGTGATCGAATCGTTGACGGATTCTCCCCTTTCCGCGCTGGCTCGCCTTGCCCCGGCGGCGTTGGCGAAAATCCAGACCCGCCGGCTGATGCAGGTGGAACTGCCGTCGGCCGAATCAGGCGACAGCCCCGTTCGCGTCCTGGCCCGCTGGAATGATCCTGAAGGTCACCCCGCCATCATCGAAAAGCGTTTTGGGCGCGGGCGCGTGCTGCTGTGGACCACGTCGGCCGACCGCGAATGGACGGATTGGCCGATTGATCCGACGTATGTTTTGGCTGTCCGCTCGGCGGCACTGGGCGCCGCCTGGCCCGATGGGGGCGAGGATAACCTCGTCGCCGGCCACCCGCTGGAATACCCGGCCCCACAGGAATCCATTCGCGATGCGCGGCTGATTTCGCCGGATGATCCCACGCCGCAGCCAATCATCGCCGACACGGCATTCCATTATCCCCACACTGAGCGAGCCGGCGTTTATTCTCTCCGCTGGACCGATTCGTCAGGCCAGCAGCAAACGCACCAGCTTGCCGCCAGTTTCGACGACAAGGCCGCCGATTTGGAGCCGATCGCCGAGGCGGATTTGTCGCGCCTGCTCAGCCCGCTCGCAGTCACGGTCATTCGCTATCACGCCGGTTTGCTGTCGGCAGCGCCGCCGGGCCGGGAAATCTGGCGCACGCTTGCGGGGACGTTTCTTGGATTGCTCATGGTTGAGACGCTCTTTGCTTCCTGGGTCGGACGCGAACGGTAGTGCTTTAAGCTTGTTAATCGCCTTATGCGCAAACTGATCGAATTACTCTTCAACGTCAAACCCGCAAGCTGGACCGAAGGCGGCCAGTGGCGGCTGGATTGGCTCGCGCTGCCGCGCCAAGACATGGCCCTCCTCGCCCTCGCTGTTGCCGCTGCCGTCATCGGGATCATCGCCTGGGTGTACAGGCGCGACGCTCGTTCGCTGAGCGCGATGAAACGCTGGTCGCTGGTATCGTTGCGGCTGCTGGTTTTGGCAGGGGCGCTGACGATGTTGATGGAGCCGGTGCTGGTGTTCGAGAAAACCGAGTATTCGCCGTCCAATCTGATTGTATTAAACGATGTCTCCGGATCGATTGATCTGCAGGATGCGTACACGGATACAAAATCTGCGCAAGCCGTGGCGGCGGCCCTCAAACTCAGCGGCCCGGCAGAGGTCCAAAAGTCCACCCGCGCCCAGTTGTCCGCCCGCGCTTTGGATTTGCTAGCTACTCCCCTCGCCGCCGCCGGCGACCGCATTGTCCGCCATCATGATTTCGCGGCGCGACTCTTACCTGCCGGCTCTGCAACGCGCCCCAGCGCCGCCGACGCGTCGGCGACGGCCATCGGCGCCGCCATCCGCCAGGCGATCGCGGCGTATCAAGGTCAGCCGCTGGCCGGGATACTGCTGGTCACCGACGGCCAATCCAACGCCGGCGAATCGCCGGTAAAAGCAGCCCAATTCGCCGCGGCTGAAGGCGTGCCAATCGTCTGCCTGGGGCTGGGGACGGCGCAAGGCCCGCGCGCGGCTCGCATCACCAAACTCGACGTTTCGCCGGTGGTTTTCGTGCGTGATCCCAATCCGCTGCATGTGCTCGTCGAGTCGCGCGGAATGGCCGAGCAACCGGCGACCGTCGTCCTTGAGCGCTCGCGCGACGGCGGAAGCTGGGAGGAAGTCAGCCGCCAGAACGTCGTGCTGGGCGAAACCGGCCGCATCCAAACCGCGACGTTTCAATTCCAGGAGGATCGCCCCGCGTCGTTGCGTCTGCGCGCCCGGCTTGAGGACGCCGGACCGGAATTGGCGGCCAACGACCACGAAGCCGTCGCCGATGTGAAGGTCATCCGCGACAAGATCAAAGTTCTCTTCATCGCGGGCGAAACTTTTCCGGAGGTGGAATTCATCCGCGCCATGCTCCTGCGCGACACGAGTATCAGCGCCAGCACCTGGCTCCAGTCGGCCGACGCCAATTACGACCAGCCGGGCGATCCGAGCCTCAAACGCCTGCCGGAAACGGCGGAGGAGTTGAACGATTACGACTGCATTGTCCTGTACGATCCCGACCCCGACGTCTGGCCGGCCAATTACTCACAATTGCTGCAGGATTTCGTCTCCAAAGCCGGCGGCGGAATTGTCTACGTCGCCGGCGAGCGCAACACCAAAAATCTCTACGACCGGCCCGACGATCCGTCGCTTGCCTGGCTCAATATGCTGCCGGTCACAGTAGAGCCGGGCCTTTATCACACGGATGTGACCGTGAAGCTTTCCACGGAATCCCCCTGGAAACTCGACATCACTCCCGAAGGCAAGAACGATCCGATCTTCACCTTCGCGGAACGGCCCGAGGAAAATGAGACGATCCTGGCCAATCTTCCCGGCATGTTCTGGTATTTCCCGGTCACACGCGCGCGGCCCGGCGCGACGGTCCTGGCCCGCCACGGCGATCCGCGCATGGTCAACGAATACGGCCCGCACGTGCTGCTGGCCACGCAGCTTGTCGGTCCCGGCCGCACGTTTTTCGTGGGGTTTGATTCCACATATCGCTGGCGATATCTCGACGACCGCTTCTTCGACAGCTTCTGGGCCCACATGGTCGAGCGGGCCGGCCGGAGCAAACAATTGGGTGGGCGGTATCCCTACTCATTGGCCACCGACCGCGCGACGTACGCGCCGGGAAGCCAGGTTACGCTGACGGCCACGTTTGAAAATCCGGCCGATCGCGACGCGGGATTGGACTCGCTGCACGGCGAGGTGCAGGTAGGCGACCAGCAGCCGACCTCGCTCACGCTTACGCCCCGCGCCGGCGACGCTACTACTTTCCAGGCCACTTTTCAGGCGGATACGGCGGGCACGCATTTCATCCGCGTCTGGGCCGGCGATGAGGACCCGCAAACCATGCGGGCCGCCACGCTGGAAGTGCCTGTGGAAATTCCCGATCTGGAAATGGCCAACCCGACCCAGGATTTGGCGACCTTGCAGGCCGTCGCCTCGGCGTCGGGCGGCGAGGTATTTCAATTGGATCAACTGCCTCGTGTTGCCGCCGCGTTCACGACCCGGCGCGTCGGCAGAACGTTGGAAGACCGCCAGGAAATCTGGGATGCGCCGGTGATTTACTGCACGATTCTGGCCGCGATTTTGGCTGAGTGGATTTTGAGAAAGAGGATGCGATTGGTTTGAAACGGTCTTTTGTAGGGTGGGCATTGCCCACCATCGAGTGGCAAGCGGTGGGCGATGCCCACCCTACAAGGGCGCACGCTACGAGCAAGAAGAACGCGGTAGGAAAATGATTTAGATGCCGATCACCGAAGATTCCATTTCGACGCTCGATCAGAGCCGCCGGCGCCTGATGCAGCGGCTGGCGAGTTTCCGTCGCCGCGTGCGCGGCCAATTGCTGCTGGAGGGGTCGGCTCGGGTCTTGGCGATTATTGCCGGCGCGGCCATCGCCACTGGTCTGCTGGATCGAACCTTCCGATTATCGCTGCCCGCGCGCTGGACGCTGCTTGGCGTTGCAGTGGCGGGTATTGTTGTTGCGATGTGGCGTCAAATCATCGCGCCGCTGTGCCTGCGCCTCGACCCGCTGACTCTCGCCGCGGCGTTGGACAAAGTTTCACCGGGGAAAGGGCTATCGCTTACCGCCCAGGTCGCCAGCCTGCTCGATCTGCCACGGCTCCTGTACGAACCGCTTCCACCCTCCGCCGCGATGGTCCGCCTGGCCGTGGCTCATTGCGATGAGGCACTCGACCCCATCGATTTCGGGCAACGCATCGATTCGCGCCGACGCCGCCTCGCGCTCTCCGCCGCATTGGCCGCGATCATCTTGCCCGCCCTCATCGCCATGCTCGCGCCCACTGCCACGCGCCTCTGGGCGGCTCGCCTCTTCCTCGGCTCCAATCAACCCTGGCCGCAGAACACGTATTTGCAGATCGCCGACGTGCGCGATGGAGTTTTGGTCGTCCCGCGGTCCGAGCCGTTTGTGCTGCGCGTCAGCGCCAAGCCCGGCAGCGTCGTGCCTTCCGGTGTCACGCTTCAGTTCGCCCCGACCGGCGGCGCGCGCACGCGCGTGAACCTCACGGCCTTCGCCCATAACGATTTCCGCTACGACTTTTCCGGCGTCGACGCGACCGTCCAGGCCCAGGTCTGGGGCGGCGATGATGTTTCCGCGCCATTCACCATTCGCCCCGCCGACCGTCCCAGAATTACCGAGCTCAAACTCATCTCCCAGCATCCGACCGAGAGCGCGCCGACCGAGCATTCATTTTCAGCCGACGATGCCGATATGGCTTTCCTGCCCCTCACGCGCATGCGGCTTCTCCTCGCCGCCAGCACGCCGATTGCCGAGGCGCATCTCACCTCCTCGACGACGCGCCCCTCGGCCGCCGATGTTCGCCAGATCGACGACACGCATTTCGCCGTCGAATGGACGCACCAGAGCGATGTGCGCCTGCAAGTCGAACTGGTTTCGCGCGACGCGCATTTGGAATCCACGCCCACGGTCATCGCCATCGGCCTGAAAAAAGACGAGCCGCCGCGCGTAACGCTCAGTTACACCGGGGTCCACCAGCGCGTCACGCCGCACGCCCAGATTCCCGTGACGGTCGCCGCGCGCGACGACTACGGCGTAGCCAGAATCGAACTGGACCTGAAACAGGAGCGCCCCGATCCGTCCGACCCGGGCAAGCTGACCGCCGAATCCGCCGTCGTTCCCCTGTATGGGCCGGTCATTCCCACGACCGACCTGGATGTGGAACCGGCCCACACGCTGGAACTGGAGAAAATGAACCTCCCCATCGGCGGTCTGCTGACTCTCAGCGCCGCCGCGACGGACAACTGTTACACCGGCCCGCAGACCACGGCCTCGCGCCCCGTTACATTTCGTATCGTCGCCCCGGATGAATTGTTCCGTGAGATACTCCTGCGCCAGCAAGCCGAGCGGTCGCGATTCCGCAAGCAGAGCGACGAAGCAGCCGCCATCGCGCACCTGCTATCGGCGCCGGATTCCGCCCCCGCCGAAATCGCCCGGCGCCACCGCGCGCTGCAGCGCGAAGTTTCCGCCATCACGGCCGCCCTGGTGGAGTCCGTGACGGAAATGAAACTCAACGCCCTGGCGACGGACGAGGCGTACGCCCTGATCGAAAAGAACGTCCTGACGCCGCTGAAGAGCCTCAACAGCGATTTGCTGAATCCCCAGACCGATCAGCTCGACGGATTGAAATTGACCGACGCGACAGCCGTTGCGGCCGCCCAGAACCGCGAGGGAAAAATCGTCGATCAGATGCAGGAAATTCTCAAGCAAATGAGCCAGTGGGACAGCTTCGTGGATGTGCTCAATCAACTGAATGAAATCATCCGCATCCAGGACCAGGCCCAGAAGAGCACGGACGAGTTGCGCAAGCAGCAGACGGAAGGGGTTTTTGAGAAATGAGCGAGGGAAATTTGCTTCTATAATCAGCATCGCGACGTTATGATTCTGTCCGCTTTCTCAGCCAGCGGGCATCTTGATTTGGGGTGATGTCATGGCTTCCTGCTCTGCCGCAATGGCCCGTGCATCCTGGACAATTCTGCTGGCTTTAAGTCTAGCCGCATCGCTTTTGGTATCGGCGGCTCTGGCGGATCCGCCGCAGACGGTGACCGCGTCTGATCAATTGCAATTTGAGCAAAAGACCGCGCAGACGCAGATGCAGGAATTGCAGGAGCGCATGTATTCGCTGGCCGACCTGACGCGGCAGACCGAGCCGGACGATTCGGCGCGATTGCTGCTTGCCGTCCGCAAGGCGCGGGAGAATCTCATCATCGAGCAGATGCGCGATGTGCTTGATCAGCTTTCCACGGCCGACCTGGCCAAAGCCTCCGACGAACAGACTCAGGTACTGGCCAAGCTGGAAGAGCTCAAAAAACTTCTCACCTCCACCGATCTCGATCTGCAATTGCAACTCGAGCGCCTTCGTGCCCTTAGCGCGGCCATCGCCAAACTGGATGGCGCGATCAAAGAAGAGAAACGCCAGCAAGGTCAGTCCGGCGCGCTCGCCCAGGCGCAGAAGGCCGCCCCGCTTGATCCTAAGGCCCTCGATCAGCCGCGCCAGGACCAGCAGCAGAATCGTTCGGCCACTGACGCCATCGCCCAGACGGTGAAGGACCTCGGCCCGGCTCCCGCGCAGGCGGCGCAGGTGCTTGGCGGGGCGAGCAAGAGCATGTCGCAGGCCGAGGCCAGCCTGGGGTCAGGCAGCCCCGGCGACGCCCAGGACCTGCAAGGCCAGGCCGCCGACGCCATGCAAAAGGCGCGCGACCAGCTTGAGCAGGAACGGCAGAAAGTACTCGAAGAACTTCAAGGCCAGGTCCGCAAGCAGGTGGTCGCCAATCTCACGGAAATGCTCGACCGGCAAAAGAGCGTGCGCGGCGCGACCGAAGGACTGCTCGCCGCCAGCCCAACCTCCGATCGCGCCACCGCCGTGAAATTTGGACAATTGAGCGACGCCGAAACGGCCATCAACCGCATCTGCGACCAGACGATTGATCTGATCAACGAAACCCAGTTCAGCATCGCCCTGCCGGCGGCGCTGAAAGACATCGGCCAAAGCTGCCAGGAAGTGGCGGATGAATTGCAGACCGCCAAGGCGACGCCGACAGTTGTCGGCGATGAGAAACAAATCGAGCGCGACTTGGCCGATCTGCTCGATACCTTCAAGGAGCTTCAAGCCGATCCCGGCGAAGGTGGCAAAGGCGGCGGCAAGGACAACAAAAACAAACTGCTCGCCGAGTTGAAAGTCCTGCGGTTGTTGCAGACCCGCGTGAATGACCGGACGGTGAAAGTCGATGCCGAGCGGGCCGGCACGCAAGACGCCCCCAGTTCGCAACTTCAGGCCAAGATCAAGGATGTTCGCGACAGCCAGAGCGAAGTGCAGGTGGCGACCGACAAGATTCACAAGGAACTTTCCGGGACGAATTAAATCATGAGACTATCGGCGCAAAACCTCTTTCTCATCTCGGCCGCGGCGATTGTGACGTGCACCGCGCCAACTTTCGCCGCGAGTCCGGCGACGCAGCCTTCGCCGATCATGAAATCGGCGATGGACCAGATGTGGTATCGCTCGCCGCGCGTCGCGCAAATGGTCCATCCGCAGCTCCACACCGACCCGCTCGCTCCGCTGGCGGCGCAGATGAAGGATGTTGTCACCGACCTGGATGTCTATGAAACCGACGCGCCCGTCCAGACCGAGCAGAAGCAGGTGGTGGCGGGCTTCGACGCGCTGATCGCTCAACTGGAGAAACAAAAGAGCGGCAGCGGAGGCGGCAGCAGCAGCGCCAACCCAACCAGTCCGATGGCCAAGTCGGTCCTGGCCGGCGGACCGGGCGGTTCCGGGCCGTTGCATGACCCCGCCGCCGGCACGCGCGTCTGGGGCCAGCTCCCGCCCAAGGAGCGCGAGCAGATTCTCCAATCGCAAACAGAAGGTTTCCCGCCGGGATATGAGTCGGTGCTTGCCAGCTATTACAACAAGCTGGCCCAGCAGCAATCGTCCGGCGACGCGACCGGCGCAACCGCAACCACGCAACCGGATAGCCCGTGAAACGATTTTGTTAACACCGATGTGGTGGAGGCAACCCGCGCCATTGTTCTCTCGAACAGACTTCCATGTCCAGATTCCTCGCCGTCATTCTCATCGGGCTTCTCTGTCTGCCCGCGTGCGCGGCGGATTGGGTCACCGTTTTCAAAATCGACGACTCGCAAGTGAAAGGGCAACTGCTGTCAATCGGGGGCGGCAACGTGACACTCTCTGCACCGCAGGGCGGCGCTGGTTCGGGACAGGTTGTCGCCACGGATGACATCGCGCGGATTGTGTTTCGGACTCCCTTGGCCGCTGTAACGCCAGTGGTCGCGCCGCCCGCCGCGCCGTCAACTGCTAATGATTACAATGCAACGCAGCGCCCGAGCGGCTTTTTCGCGGCCGTCTTTGGCGGCGGATCATACGGGGGTCCCGCGCCCTCCGATCCGCCCGCGCCACCGCCGCTGCCCGCCTCGCGCCCCGCCGGCGATATCGAATGGTCGGTGCAATTGGCCGGCGGCGACCGCCTCCAGGCACATATCATTCATTGGGCGGAGGATCACCTGACTCTCGCCTTTGGCAACGAACCTCGAGCGACATTCGACATCCCGCCGGACAAAATCGTCCAACTCTGGTGCGGCGAGATCGAAGCGCGAAATCGCGCCAAGGCCAAGATGTCCGCCGCCGGCGCAAGCGCCCAGGACACCGCCTACGTCCTGAGGGACAACGACATCATCGCCGTCAGCGGCACAGCCCTGGGAATCTCCGGCGACGCCCTTCGCTTTCGCTACGAAGACACCGAGCGAAAAATCGCGCTCAACCGCCTGGTCGGCGTGGTGATGGCGTCGGCCGCTTCGACGCAATCGCCGCAGGGCCTATGCCAGTGCATCCGCCTCGATTGGGGCCAGTCGCTTACCGGCCAATGGACGAGCCTCGATGCCTCATCCCTCTCCCTCACGTTCTCCTGGGGAGCGGCCGCCAAAATTCCGCTGAGCGCCATCGCCTCCATCGACTTTCGCAACGGCCGGATGGTTTACCTTTCCGACTTGAAGCCCGCCAAAGTGCAGCAGACGCCGTTCTTCGGCCGGGTCATTCCGTACCGATTGGATTGCGCCCTGGACGGCGGCCCGCTGCGCCTGTCCGATGGCGAATACGCCAAAGGCATCGCCGTGCATTCGCGTTGCATCCTGGAATACAACCTGCACGGCGAATTTGAGCGATTTGTCTCCAAAGTCGGGTTCGACAAATCCGCCTTACCGGGCGCGAGTGACCCCGACGCCAGCAGCGCCGTGGTGCGCGTCCTGGCCGACGACAAACCGGTCTACGAAAATCTCGACGCTCGCCCCGATCAAAAGCCGGCGGACATCGACGTCGCCATCCCGGGCGTCAATCGCCTGGTCCTGCAGGTCGATTTCGCCAACAACCAGGACGTAGGCGGCCGCGTCGATTGGGCCAGCGCGCGGCTCTTCCGGCCCAAATCATCTTCGGTCGCATCGCCCGCCGCGTCGCCCGCGGCTGCACCGTAATTGAACGACGCGAAACATGCGCATGAAGAGATATTCGCTTTTACTCATCTGCCTAATGACACTGAGCGGCTCCGCCGCGCTCGGTCAAACGACGCCGCTGTCCGCGACCACGCAGCCGACGGGCACGTTTACGGTGCAGCAGTGGGCCGTCTTCGTCCTCGACGCGACGCAGGGCGAGCTCAATCCCAACGGGTTATTCCTCTCCACGCTCCCTCGGTTGATCGTAAGCCGCCGCGTCGCGGTCGCGGGAGAGCCGATAAACCGTCCCCAGCCCATGGGAATCATCCGCCTGTTTGGGAAATCCGATTCAAAGGTGGATGTCACTATCGGCAGGCCGCTTGGCGGTGACTTTTTGTCCACCTGGCCAGCGGCTGAGGCGCGTTCCAATCAAATGCTCTGGCGCGATCTGACTTTGTCCGCTGAAGGTCCGGGCGGCGTGGAAGGTCTAGGCTCGGCCAACTGGTTTGCCTCGCTGCGCAATGGGGAATCGGACTACCTGTCGAACGAAAACGGTACCAGCGAGCGATTCCTGCTCTTTGATATCACCATGCCGTATATCTCCGCGCTCAAAGCTAGGACGAACAAGGATTATTCGGTGCAGTTAACCAACACGGGAAAAAGTGCGCTGGATGATCTCATGCTGTATCACGAGCGGTTGCCGCAAACCTGGATGCAAGCCAGCGCCGGCAACCTGGTTCCCGACGATCGCGCGACTCGTCCAGCCGCGGCCACCCAACCCAGCCAAACCACCGTCCAATTAGCCGAGATGCCCGGCGCCTCCACCCGGGAGTTGGCCGACGCCTGGACGCCTCGTTTGCTCAAGGCTGGTCTGGCGCAGGCCGATTGCGACATGATTGTGTCCATCCTGGCGGCCAACGCCTTTGACGGTCCGCGTCTGACTGCGATCTACCGCATGGACGAGGCCGAACTTGAGCGGCTTATGCCCCTGGAGGCGGTTCCAGCGCCGGCAAAGATCATTCGCGTCGGATTGGTGATCGTCAAAAACGCGGACCCGGCATTGGGAAGCGAGCTTGACGACCTCATCGCCCAATTGGGTGATCCCGTGTGGGCCAAGCGCGAACAGGCCTATCAGACCCTTAAATCCATGGGGCGTGCGGCCGAGCCCAAACTGACCCAGGCCGAATCCGACCCCGACCCTGAAATCGCCTGGCGCGCTGAGCGTCTGTTGACGGAATTGGGGACTGGGAACGGCCGATGAATAGCCGCGCCAGGGTTCACTTCGCCACGTCGCCGGCAGCTACACCCTGATTGAGCAATACGAAACATGCGCATGAAGAGATATTCGCTTTTACTCACCTGCCTAATGACACTGAGCGGCTCTGCCGCGCTCGCTCAAACAGCGCCGCCGTCCGCGACCACGCAGCCGACGGGCACGTTTGCGGTGCAGCAGTGGGCCGTCTTCGTCCTCGACGCGACGCAGGGCGAGATCAACCCCAACGGCCTGGTCGGCTCGACGCTGCCGGAGTTTGTGGTGACGCGCCGCACTTCCCTGTCCGGGGACGCATCGAATCTCCCGCAGCCGGTCGGGATCATCCGCTTGTTTGGGAAATCCGATTCCAAGGTGGATATCACCATCGGCAAGCCGCTGGGCGGCGACTTTCTCTCCACCTGGCCGCCGGGAGAGGCGCGATCGAATCAAATGCTCTGGCGCGATCTGACCTTGTCGGACCAGGGCCCGGCCGGTGTCGAGACCGGGAGCGAAACCCGCTGGTTTTTCAGGCTGCGCCGCGGAAACTCAGCAAGCCTCGCCACCCCCAACGGGGCCGGCGAACAATTCCTGCTCTTTGATATCACCATGCCCTATGTCTCCGCGCTGAAAGTGAAAACCGGCAAGGACCTGTCGGTGCAGATGCGGAATACAAGTAAAGCTACGCTGCATGACCTGGCCCTTTATTACGAAAAGGACTCGCAGACCTGGCTGCAAGCTCCTCCGGCTGATTTGCCGCCGGAGTCGGGAGCGACGGCTGCGCCACCAGTCTCGGCAGCCGTTAGCGCGCCTCAGCCACCCACGACGCAGCCCGGCCCTGCGACCATCCAGTTAGCGGCCGCACCCGGCGCTTCGCCCAAGACGCTCGCCGACGCCTGGAAACCTCGCCTGCTGCAGAAGGGTCTGGCCGAAGCCGATTGCGACATGATGGTTTCAGATATTGCCGTCAACGCCTTTGACGGCCCGCGCCTCACCGCGGTTTATCTGATGGACGACGCCGAACTCGAACGGCTCATGCCCATGGAAGTGGTTCCGGAGCCGCGGAAGATCATCCGCGTCGCGCTGGTGATCATTAAAAATGTCGATCCCACACTCGGCAGCGACATTGATGATCTGATCGCCCAATTAGGCGATCCCGTCTGGGCCAATCGCGAGGCGGCCTTTAGATCGCTCGAGCGCATCGGGCGCGCCGCCGAGTCCAAACTGACCCAGGCCGAATCCAACCCCGACGCCGAAATCGCCTGGCGGGCCGAGCGATTGCTGGGGGAACTGGCGGCAACGAACGGCCAATAAACAGACCCGATCAATTCTCCGCCGCCAATCGCTTCAACCGCGCCATCACGTTCATCATCGCCCGCCCCTGGTGATAGCCTTCGGTCCAGGCGTCGGTCTTGGCGATTTTTGATCTCATCGGCGTGTCGTCGGCGTTCAGCGTGTTGTACCAGCCGCCGTTTTTGGGGTCGATCTGGTGGGCCTTGATGAAATCCCATTCGCGCACAAACGCATCCCAATAGCGCGGATCATCCTTCCCATAGCGCTCGTGCATCAGAAGCAATGCATTCAGCGCCTCCGCCTGGACCCACCAGACGCGAGATTTATCCGCCGCGCCGGTGCCGTCCACCGAGCCTTCGCTGTTCAGGCTGCCGCTGGTGGGATCAAACCCAACCGCCAGGCAGTGATCGACGATTTTTCTTCCGGTATCCCACGCCGCGGGATCATCCTTCTTGCCCAGCGCCGCGGCTGCTTCGACAAATAGGTACGCCGATTCAATGTCATGACCGTAAGAATCGCGGCTGGTGTCGGGCTGCCAGTTGGCGCTGAAGAACTGATGCAGGTATCCCGGATCGGCCTGGATTTTCGTCAAGCCGATCTGATAAACCTCCTCGGTGCGCTGTTTCACCAGATCATCGGGCCAGACCTCCAGCAGTCCCGTCAGGGCCTCGAGAATATGAATGTGGGCATTCATTGATTTCTGCCCCGGCCTTGCCCCCAGCACGTCCGTGCGCTCCCTGGTCCCCGGCGCGCTCGGCTGGGTAGCGGCTTCCGCATGGGAACCATCGGCGCGAAGCTGCTCGAAATAGCCGCCATTGGCGGGATCGTGCGCGTGGGTCTCAAGCCATTGGAAACCCCTTTGGGCTTGCTCCAAATCCGCCGCATCGTGCGTGGCCTGATACGCCGCCGCCAGCGCGTAAATCGCGAAGGCATTGCCGTAGATGTGCTTGCTGCTCGCACCGACCACATGTCCGTTGACATCCACCGACCACCAGAACCCGCCGGCCTCCTTGTCCCATTGTTTCTCGATCAGGAATTGAGCCCCGTGCCGGGCATAGCTCACATACGCGTCGGCCTGGGCCGGATAAAGCATGGCGGCCTGCGCGGCGAGCCAGGTCAGGCGCGATTGATATACGATGCTGCGCGTTGTGTCCCGCGCGGGGCCGCCGCCGCGCGCGGTATGGGACCAGTCCTGGGCGAAATTCTCGAAAAATCCGCCCGCCGGATCGACCGCGGCGGGAAAGAATTTATTGAGGTCGTCGTCATTCAGGCTCTTTTCCACTTCGCCAGCGATGCGCAGGTAGTTTTCCCTCGTCGGCGGAGGCGAACTTTGCGCGCTGGCTTCCTGGGCGAATGCCGTTCCCGGAATCGCCAGAAGCAATGCGATGAAGAGCAGCGAGAATTGCGTCATTGTCCACCCGCGGCAGTTTGAGAGGAAAACGCCCGAAACGAGTGTGGCGGAATGACGATAGAAAACCGCCGCGCCGCCGGCCCGCGGCCGCGTCGTCCGCCTCCTCTTCCGCCGCGCGGGGCCGCGTCCGGCATAATGGATTGATCAGAGAGCAGATCAGTAATCGAATTGGGATTGCCGGCGACGCTCACGCCCACGGTCATGCCCTGGTCCAGGAAAGATTGCACGACAAACGTATTGTTGTCATAAACAAAAAGGCTGACCTGCGCGGGAGCATCCACTAATCGCGTCGGGAAGGTCCCCATGATCTCGCTGCGGATTACGTTCAGCGCCGGCGTGGGAATGCGATACAGGTCGGCGATGTTGTCCGGCAGCACCAGGACATACAGAAACCCCCTGTCATAGGCGTCGCGCAGCACAATCGGATAGGCATTGGCCGGCGCTTCGTCGCTGAATCCATTCACCGTCGCCCAGGATTGGTTAGTCAGCAGGTGGATGATGGGGAAAAGAATCGGCGTATCGACGTGCGAGTTGGGCAGCACCTGGCCGTTGCCGATCAGAAAATTGGTGACCGCCGCCTTCTGATCGGTGACTTCAAACTCGGAGATATCTTCAATCCCCTTACCCTGCAGCGCTCGCAGCAGTCCGGAGGTGATGACCACGTTCTTGCCGGCCCCCAGCGCGGCCTTCATTTCCTTGACGATGTCCGGGTCGTTCTTGGCGCCCTCGGTCAGGAGAATGACCGGTGAATTGGAATCGGCGGGGAATGTTGCGTGCAGGTCGATCGGGATGCCCACCATGCCGAGAAAGTCGTGATAAAACTCCTCGCCGATTGCATGGGGCGGGCGATAGGCGGGGATGCCGATGGGATTGCCGAGCTTATCGAGGAAGGCGTCGACCTGCTCCATGGCGTAACCCGCCACGCGACCGTTGCGCGCGTCATTGATAGGCCCGCTGTTTCCGCCGCGCCGTCCGCCGCCGGGATTTGGCGCCGCCGCATCAGGCGCCGTCGCGGCTGCGCCGCTTGGCGGTTGGTATGACGCGAGCATTTTCTGGTAATCGAAGCTGGTTGGCTGGTCCTGCCACGGGCGCGTGCCGACGCTTATGGTCTTTAGCGCATCATTCCATTGCCAAAGCGTGATCTCTCTCGGCTTGGCAAACGCCATGTCCCAGATCTGCTCGGGATAGCGGTCGATGTATTGCGTCCCCAGCGTATCGACCCACCCGCCGGCGTTGCCGCCGGGCTTGACGTTCTCGAGATAGCGCAGAATGTCATAGCTTTCGTATTGCTGTAGATGCTGTTCCCAATCCACGGCGATCGGATCGCGCGTCTCCACGCCGGTGTAAATGGCGTCAAAAATCTTCGGCTCCACCTCCAGGTCATATCCCAGCCCCTGATAATGTTCGTACCAGTTGGGGAATTTAATGATCAGCCGCATGTTGGGATTGATTGCCTTGGCCGGCTTGATCAGCAGGTTGGCCGCCGCGTCGTCGAACGCCGCCATTCGGTATTGCGTCCAGGTCTTATCGCCCTTGGCGGCGATATCCGCGGCTGTCTTGCCCGCGGAGAAAAACCAGTCATCGAGAATCAGTTCATCAAAGTGCCTCGCGGCCAGTTGGCCGACACTGGTGAGATAATCGCGGTCGGCCTGCAGGGCGAAGGAGAGTGATCCGCCCTGTGAATTGGCGCCGTTGTATCCGGAATTGCCGTTAGGCGCGGTTGCGGCGGAAACCTCGATGCCCCGGTCGGTGAAGAATTTCTTGATCGGGTCGATAGTCTCTTCGCGGATCACGCTCTTGCCGGCGGCGATCTCAAGATAAACCTTATCAAACTTCAACTGCCGGGACATGTTGTCGTACGCGAGAGCCAGGACCTGCGGGTTTGACCACTGCGCGACCGTGTCGCGCGTTACATAAATAGCGACGCGGAAATTCCTGTACTTCCCATCAGCCGCCCGCGCGGTAGGTGCAAAAGAGAGGGTTAGCAGCACGAGACCTAAAATTGCTGTAATACGCGCCATCAGAAAGTCCTCCGCGGAGATGAGTTACCAGCGCATTAGAGCACGCCGCCGGCGCGCGTCAAGGATTATTCAGCGAAAGGATCGGCCGCTACCTGTTGATCACCGCTGGCTTCGCCACTTTGTCGGCGCGCCGGGCTGCAATGCGAACGGCGGCTGCTCGTCGGCGATGATAATTCTGCCATCCGCCGCGAAGTCGATCCGCACCAGCCCCGCCTTCTCGCGATAGGGCGACTGCTCATCGTTCCCGAAATAACCGCACCACCAATTCCCTTGGCGGTCCTGAAAATAATTCGTGCCGCCGCCGCACGGGACCGCCTCGTGCCATTGCCTGTAGGGTCCCCAGATATTGTCCGCGATTGCCACGACGCTGTCGTAGCGGCCATATCGCACACCGCCCCAGAACTCCGCCCCTCCCAGGTAATACTTGCCTCCGCGCTTGAACAGCGACGCCCCTTCAAACCCCACTTCCCTTTTAGCCATCAGATCGGCCGGCACATTATGTGTGCCATCCGCCGCCATCGCGGTGGATTTGTCCACTTCGACTGCCCGCGGCGGAATCTCGAATCCGCTCAGGTCCTCCTTGAGCAGACCGATTTGTCCGCCGCCGGCCCAGGTGAAATAGACTTTGCCGTCGTCATCTTCAAAAAGCGTCGCGTCGATGCCGCCGGTCAATGGACCATCCGGACGCAGCGGGCTGACATATGGCCCTTGCGCCTGGCCAGTCGCACTGACGAGAATTCCCGTCCCTCCGCCGCCGGCCAGACTGAACGCCAGCACATACCTTTTGGAATGCTTGAGATAATGAAGTTCCGGCGCCCACACCGCGCGCACCGGCCGGTTGCGCAACGTGTGCCACTGCTTTTGCCAGGTGGCATCCCTTTCAAAACTCCACACCAGGCCCAGGTAATCCCACTGCTGCAAGTCGGACGACCGCCACAATTCGATGCCGTCATTGCGGTCCCAGATATTGTCGCCGGTGGAACCAGTCATGTAGTAAAAACCATCGCCGCCGACGCAGATGACCGTATCGCGAATATGCACATCCCAGATTGGCCGCAGCGGCGGCAGCAGGCCCGCTTTCACCGCGGAGCTCGTGCACACATATTGCCCCAACGGAAGCCATCCCGGCTTGGCGTCAGGCCCGTCGTACATGAGGCCTTCATACCCACTGCGATATCCCCCGCGCCCGCTGCCGACGACCGTTTTGCCCGGCCCGCTGATGCCGGAGTAAATCTCCGCCGCCGACGTGAACGGCGGTGCGATGGCGAGGGTTTCGCCGGGTTTGCTCTCCACAATCATTCTCTTCAGCATATCGCGAAAGACCAACTCAGGCCTATTCCATCGGCGGCCAATCAGCTATCATTTCTGGAACACAGTGCCATGACCACCCCACGCCGAGTATTGATTGCCTTCCGCATCCCCGAAGCTCTGCGCGACGTATTGGCCGGGATCACCGCCTTTGCCAAGCAGCACGGCCGCACCTGGCAATTACTCTGCGTGGACGCGGATGAATTCGAGCCCAACCTCGTCCACCACCGCGCCGACGGCGCTATCACCGCGATCCGCCCGCAGGAGGATCGCCTGATCCAGCGCCTCCGCCGCGGCCGCACGCCGGTGGTCAACATGCTGCACGATCTCCTGCCGCGCCTGTCTTCGGTCTTGTCCGACGATCGCGCCATCGGCCGCGCCGGTTGTGAATATCTTTTGTCCAAGGGATTCCGCTCCCTCGCGTTCCTCGGCGTCGCCACGCCCTGGAGCCAGCGGCGTCATGACGGATTCACCGATGCCGCGCGGGCGGCTGGCCTGCCCGCGCCAATGGCCCTCAAACCCATGGATGTCACCGACTTTCAATTCGTCTCCAAGGTGCGCGCCGCCGCCGCGCTGCGCCGCTGGGTGCGCACGCTCCCGCCGCGCGCCGCCGCGATGGCCGCCTGCGACTTCGCCGCTCGAACGCTCCTGGACGCCGCCCTTGATTCCCAATTACGCGTCCCCCAGGACCTGGCCATCCTCGGCGTCGACAATTTCCACACGCTCTGCGAATTGTCTCCTGTTCCGCTTTCCAGCGTCGCCCAGGATTTTGAGCAGATGGGTTTCCAGGCCGCCGCGCTGCTCGACCGGCTGATGACTGAGCCGCGCAAATCGACGGCCGACCGCGTACTCATCCCACCGGCGCGCCTGCACGTGCGCACTTCCACCGACGTGCTGGCATTCGAGGACCCCTCGGTCCTAACCGCCTTGCGCATCATCGAGAGCCATGCCGCGACGGGAATCGCCATGAAGCAATTGATGCGGCAACTCCCCCTTTCGCGCCGCTGGCTGGACGAGCGTTTTCGCAAACTCGTCGGCCGCACCGCGAGCCAGGAAATCCGCCATTGCCGCCTGCGGTTTGTGCGCGATCTGCTGGAGGAAACCGACCTGCCCCTGCGGCAGATCGCAGCGCGCTGCCAGTTCTCCTGCACGGAAAACTTTATCCGCTGGTTCCGCGCCGGCGCGGGCGTGCCACCGCACGCCTACCGATTATCGCGCCGCGCGACCGGGCCCTTCGCGCAATCCCCTCCCCCTTTTCCCCCGCCCACGGTATTCCGGGGGAGGGCCGGGGAGGGGGCTGCGGTTTGAATTTCGCTCCCCCCGCGCATCGCTGCCCTACGCCGGCGTGATCTTCAAAGCACATGGGTACTGACTCCGCATCTGCGGGGGCAGAATCACTGCCAGGCCGGTTGCGTCGCGCGTGAACCCCAATTGCGCGTCCATGCCCAGCAGTTCCACGCGAGCGACTTCTTTTGGAAAATTCTCGCTTCCCTTTGCCAGCGATTTGATCGTCGCTTGATTACTTTCCGGCCAGACCATGATGAACGCATAAACGACATCGCCCTTGGAAGTAAACCGCACATCCTCGCTGGTATAAGGCCGCACATCGCGCGCTCCGCCAAACTGCCCGCGCGCCTGTGTGATGGTGGATGGCCCTTCGCCGTACACCTTGAACGGCCGCGTGCCGTAGATGCCTTCGCCGTTGGGGCCGATCCAACTGGTTAAACCCTGGAGCACCTTCAATTCGTCGTCGTCGATGGTGCCGTTCCCGCGCACGGGAATGTTGAGCATGAGGTTGCCGTTCTTACTGACGATATCGATAAACATCTGGACGACTTGAAGCGCGGTTTTGTACTTGTGCTGTTCAAAAAGGGACCGCTGGTAGTGCCAGTTGCCGATGCAGGTGTCGGTCTGCCAGGGGAGCACTTCCCCGCCGTTGGTGACGCCGCGCTCGACGTCGAGCAGGATGGCCTTGCGCTGAGCGGCGCTGAGTCCCTTGCCGGTCATCACCGCCTGGAGTGAGCCGTTCCGCGCCAGGTTGGTGTTGTACAAATACGCCGCGATGCGCAGGCCGACATCCGTGGAGGGGTAGATGGGCATGACCGTATCGTCGAAATACAAAAGGTCGGGATTGTGCTTCTGGATGAGATCGGCAATGCGATTGAAAAACTTCTCCACGTAATCCTTGGCGACGGGGGGTGATCCGCCGATGGGCGAGAGGTTCCATCCCCATCTTCCGCGGGCATGATACTGGGCATACAGGTCCTGGGGATCGAGTCCATCCCACCACAGGCCCTTGCCGTCGGCCTTGGACATGACGCCGTCGTAGGGGACCCCCTTCAGCGGCCCAGACGTATCAGAACCCTGTGAGACCTGCAGCCAATCCCAGGTGTGGGAGCCGTGGCAGGAAATGCCGAATTTCAGGCCCGCCTCGCGGGCGGCCTTCTCCCAGCCGCCGATGATGTTCTTCTTCGGGCCGACGTTGATGGTGTTCCACGGCTGGTAGGTGGAGTCCCACATGTCCAGGTTGTCATGGTGGTTGGCCATGGCGGAGAAGAATTTGGCGCCGGCCTTTTTGTAGAGCGCGACGAGTGCGGCGGGATCCCACTGGTCGGCTTTCCATTCGTTGATCACATCCTTGAAGCCGAACTTGGACGGGTGCCCGTATTTCTCGACATGGAATTTGTAAATCGGGCTGTTGAACTGGTACATCTTCTGCGCATACCAGTCCCCCATTTCCGGCTGGCACTGCGGACCCCAGTGCGCCCAGATGCCCAGCTTGGCGTCGCGATACCAATCGGGAACCTGATACGCCGAGAGCGAATCCCATGACGGCTTAAACGGTCCGTCAGCGACGCCCCATCCCGCCGGCGCCACGATCGGCGTTGGTGCGGGGGGCACCGGCGCCTCTGCCGCCGGCGCGGTCGTTTGGGCGCGGGCCGCCAAATCACCGAAAGTTTTCGGCAAAACCATCGCCCCCGCGGTGGCCGCCAGCATTTTCAGGGTTGTTCGCCTGCTGATTTTCATTGCATCGCTCCGTTTGAAATGTGATATGGCCTGTGGGCGCCGCCAGTGCCCCAATGCCGGCCATCATAGCGAAATCAGATTCTACCGCCGCCTGCAAAACTCAGACATGTAGATTCTGATCGTATTGATATCAAAACTGGAACATGCGACATGGCGCAATGCTTCATCCAGCATCCGACTTCTCTGGCCACCGCAATCAGTTCCTTCGCCCTCACGTCTCTCATAAACTGTTTCCGCTTCTGACTATAACGCCGCACCTTGCTGCCCGGCGATGCAGCTTCATCCTGCCTTCAGGTTACGACCACTACGCTTCAAATCGCCGTTTGGCTGATGTGGCCGCCGCCTTGGCTCCTGTCCGCGCGCGGCGGGCTGTACGATAGACCTGAATCGGAGATTTCAATGCGAGTTCTGGTGGTCGAGGATGAAATGGACCTGTTGTCGGTGCTCTCCCAGACTCTTCGCGAGGCAGGCTTTGCCGTCGATGAAGCCTCCGACGGACAGACCGGGCTGTTCAAGGCGCAGGGGGCCGACTACGACGTCATTGTCCTGGACCTGATGCTTCCGCGCATGAACGGGTGGGATTTACTCAAGACGCTTCGCAAGACCAAGAAGACGCCGGTGCTGATCCTCACCGCGCGCGACGCCCTGCCTGATCGCGTCAAGGGCCTGGACTCCGGCGCGGATGATTACCTGACCAAGCCGTTTGAATTGCCCGAATTGCTGGCTCGCGTCCGCGCCCTGATCCGGCGAGCGGCGGGGCAGGCCACCTCGACGCTTCTGATCCGCGACGTCACCATCGACACCGCCCAGCGCTGCGTCCACAAGGACGGCCAGCGCGTGCCGCTCACGCCGCGCGAATACTCGCTGGTCGAGCTGCTCGCCCTGCACAAAGGCAAGCTAGTCACGCGCACCATGATCTACGAGCATTTGTTTGACGAAGAAGACGATAGCCTGTCGAATCTGGTCGATGTGCACATAGCCCACGTGCGGCAGAAACTGGGCCGGGATTTCATCACCACGCGCCGCGGCGAAGGATATCAGCTTGATGGTTAAGTCGATCCGATGGACGCTGCAAATCTGGCACGCCGGTCTCCTCGCGGCGGTGCTGGTCGCCTTTGGCATCGGCGCTTACTCCGCCGTGCAGCGGCTGCGGATCGATCAGATCGACGCCGAGCTTTCCCAATCCGCGCAGTTGCTGGCCGGGGCCATACGCCCGCCCGGGGGCCCGCCGCGCGGGCCGGGCGGATTCGGCGGGCAGGGTTTTCGCGGCCCAGGACCAGGACGCGGCGGTGATTTCGGGCGCGGCGGCGACTTCGGCGGCGGTCCCAATGGTCGCGGTCGCGGAAACGGCGGCCCAGATAATCGTGGTCCAGATAACGGGAGCCCTGATAATCGCGGCCCCAATAACGGCGGTCCAGATAACGGCGGGCCTAACGGGCAGCCCGACAATCGCGGTTTCCAAAACGGCGGCCCCTTCGACGCCCCCCCTGGCGATTTCTCGCCGGGTTCAGCGACGCAGCCCTCCTCCCCGCGCGATCGCGGCCCCGGGTTTGGCAATGGACCTGGCCCTGGTCCCGGCAACGGCGGTCCACTCGCCAACCTTGAACTTCAATTGACACCCGCGCTTCTGGCTCGCTTCGCCAACGCACCGCCGGCCGGGTCGTACTATGTCATCTGGTCCGGCAACGGCGATCTGCTGCGCTCGACCGCCCCCGTGCCGCAATTGATTCCCGCGCCGGCGCCGGGACCGCGTCCAGAGGCGTACCCCTTCGGTCGCGGCCCGGTCGGCCCTGAAGCCCCCATCATGCGCGAGCGCGGCGATGTGCGCGAGGCGTACACATACGGTCCCCTCGGTTCACGCATCGTGTTTGGCAAATCCCTCCAGCCCGAAATCGCACAATTCCATCGCCTCGCTCTTCTCCTGGCCGCCGCCGGCGCGGGCGTCCTCCTCATCGGCCTGGCCGGCGGATGGCTCATCTCGCTCGGCGTCGTCCGCCCCATCGCCGCCATCACTGCCGCCGCCGAATCGATCTCCGCCTCCAACCTGTCCCGCCGCATCGACGTGGCCGGCACGCAAAGCGAACTCGGCAATCTCGCGGCCGTGCTCAACGATACGTTTGCCCGTCTCGAAGCCGCGTTCGCGCAGCAGATTCGCTTTACCGCCGACGCTTCGCACGAGCTGCGCACGCCGCTGGCCATCATCCATTCGCATTCGCAGCTTGCCCTCTCGCGCTCGCGCACGGCCGAGGAATACCAAGCGATGTTCCAGACCTGCCTGCGGGCCAGCGACCGCATGAAGAATCTGGTCGATTCGCTTCTCCTCCTCGCCCGCGCTGACGGCGGCCGCCTGAATCTCAATCGCGCCCCCGTCGATTTGCGAAAAATCGCCGAAGAGGCGATTGAGTTGCTCACGCCGCTCGCCGCCGCGAGGTCAATCACCATCGAAAAGAAATTACAGGCCGCCCCCTTGGATGCCGACGCCACGCGCCTATCGCAGGTCGCCGCCAATCTCCTCTCCAACGCCATCCGCTACAACCGCGATGGCGGCCGCGTGGATGTGTCCGTAAGTGAAGACGCGACCCATGCCATCCTGAACATCTCCGACACCGGCGTTGGCATCGCCCCTGAAAACCAGACCCACCTCTTCGAGCGTTTCTACCGCGTGGACGAAGCCCGCTCCCGCGCCGACGGCGGCAGCGGCCTGGGGCTTTCGATCTGCAAAACCATCGTTCAGGCCCACGGCGGGACGATTACGTTCCTAAGCGAGCTGGGTAAGGGAACGACGTTCACGGT
>JBEKYH010000005.1:0-27857 GCA_049511115.1 Tepidisphaeraceae bacterium
GAATGACGCCTATTCTAATGTAGATGTGTTCGCCCGCCACGCGAAAGATGAAATGGACAAGTTCAACGCCACGAATTAGGCCGCCGCTACGACCGGGCCCTGAGTCGCCCCGCCTGATTCTCAGAGCATCCGAGTGATTCAATCTTCCTAACTAAGTGGACTCCCATCACAATTCGCGCAGCTTCACCAAATACACCGTCAGGGCATCAAGGCGATTATCGTCAAGACGGTGCGAATCAAACGCCGGCATCGCTCCCAGCCCCGCGCGGACGCGGAATTTGATGTACCAGGCGGGAAGGCCCTTGTCGTTGAGGGAGGGGCCGTAGCCGCCGGCGCCGTTGGCGTGGCAGGCGTTGCAGTTTTCGTAGAAGACGCGCTGGCCAAGGGCGACTTGGGCGTTGGTGGTGTCGAGCGAGCGCGTGAAGGGTTCATCGCGGCGGGCGTCGGAGGCGCAGCCACAGATGGCCAGAGCGGTGGAGGCCGACAGGAGAAGGAAGGGCAAGCGCCACGGGCGGGGGTTCCTCTTTCCCCCGCCCCCGGTATTCCGGGGGAGGGTTGGGGAGGGGGTTGGGCAAATAGTGTGCGCCACTGCGCGAGCCCCCTCCCTAACCCTCCCCCGGAGTACCGGGGGCGGGGACAAAGGCGAAGAACCCTCACCCCAGCCCTCTCCCTGAGTACATGGAGAGGGGGCAAAAGGGAGATTCGACGGCGCAGGTTTCATTTGCCCGGCTCCCGGGTGATCTTCCACAGCACGCCGGTGCCGGGGTGACGCTGCAATTGGAGATCATCGCCGACAGTGACGATGCCGAAGTCCACGATGTAGAGGGCATCGCCGGACGGGTCGAACCGAGCGGCGATGGGGCGTTCGATTCCGGCGCTTCCCAATTTCGACGCCGGGCCGCTGCCGGATTTATTGGCCGCGAAGACGTGGGATACGCCGCCGGAAATGTCCACGCGCACAACGTCAAAACCCGTGGGCGAAAGCACCTTGCCGCAGCGCGGGGCGGTATCGCCGAATTCGGCGATGAAGACCTCGCCGACATGGCCGAAGGAGGGGTTGCGCGAGAAGTCCAGGCCGGCCGCGCCGGCGTGCATGGGCAGAACCGCGGCTGGTTTGGGCGGAGTGTTGGGATACGCAGCCAGCAGCGGCTGCGGTGGGGGCTTTCCCACGGCGGAGAACTGCCGCGAGGCGCTCAGCGGTATGCCGGCGTAGAAATCGGGAAAGCCATACCACAGGCCCGGCGAGACGCTCCAGAGTAAATCGCCGCATCCGGATACGGGGCGCGTGCCGCGGTCCTCGTACTGTTGGTCGGCAACGAATACGCCTTCATCGGGAGAGCGGGCGACGCCGATGGGAGCGCGAAAACCCCAGGCCACCAGTTCCGGCGGGCCGCCGGCGAGGGGGACGCGCATCACCGATCCCGTGCAGGGGATTTGGCCGGGAATAGTCTGGCCGGCCGCGGTCGGCTCGCCGAACGCGGAGAACCCGCCGGTCACGTCCGTCGGGGTGCTCTGGAAATTCTGGCCGACGAGCTGGATGTCCGCGCCGGGAATGTCATGCGCGCGGCTGAATTGCGGACCGCTTGCGCCGGGATCGACGACGCCGGCGTTGGTGGCGCTGGTTTGGCCGAAGTAGAGATAGCCGTCGCCGAAAACGACGGGGCCGGTGGCGTGGGATTCGCCGTAGCTGGGGAGGTTTTCCAGCAGCGGGGTGGTTTTTCCGTGCACGTCGATTTTCAGGATGCTTCCGGGTTTGTCGGAATCGGTGGAGCTCGCGGCAGTGACGGGTTGTGAGCCGGAGTATTCCGCATCGCTTGCGCCGCCGGCGGTGACGTAGAAATATCCCTGATAAAAATCAACGCCGGTCCAGGGGGCCGCGGCGCCTGAGGCGATTGCCGTCGTGGTGCCATCGGGATTGACGCGGACCAGATCGGGCTGGCGCGTGCGGCTTCCTGATTCAATTACGTAAACGCCGCCGCGATCGTCGAAGCATATGCCCGATGGAAAATTCAGATCAGCGGCGACGACGGCGATGGCATAACCTGGCGGCAGGAGAACGTCGGCGGGAACCGCCTTTCGCGCTCCGGAGAAACGGACGTTCTGGCCGCCGCCTTGCGACGGGCTGAGAACGAAGCAACCGCAAAGCGCTAAAGCGACGGCGCAGCAGAGGCAAAAAAGAAAGGACCGAGGAGAAAGAGAAAACGCGTTAAGCATTTTCAGCTCAGTCCTCGGTCCTTTGTGTCAGGCCGCGTGGCGACATTCCCTTTTCGTCAGGCTCCGGTCTGTGACTGGGCAACCGGCTCGGGCGTCTGCACCGGTTCGGGGCGCTGGCGCGGAGTGATCGGCTGCTCTTCCACCGGCGGCGGCTCGGCGAGGTGCTTGATCTGCAGGTTCAGGTGCGGATTGAACGCGGTGCCGGCCGGGATCAGATGGCCGAGGATCACGTTCTCCTTCAACCCGACCAGCGTATCCACCGCGCCGGCCAATGCGGCTTCGGTGAGCACCTTGGTGGTTTCCTGGAAACTGGCGGCGCTGATGAAGCTTTCGCTCTGCAGCGACGCCTTGGTGATGCCGAGCAAGAGTGTCTTGGCGCGGGCCGGCTTGGCCTTCTTAGTCTTGGCCCCTTCCTTGCCGGCGGCCTCGGCGGCCTCGTTGGCTTCCTTGAGCTCCATGCGGGTCAGGACATCGCCTTCCTTGAGGCCGGTGCCGCCAACTTCGGCGACCTTGACGCTCTGGCTAACGAGGTCGTTCCCCTGGCGGAACCGGAACCGGTCGAGCACCTCACCGGGCAGGAACTTGGTGTCGCCGGCGTCCTCGACCTTCACCTTGCGGAGCATCTGGTTAAGGATGATCTCAATGTGCTTGTCGTTGATCTTCACGCCCTGCGAACGGTAGACGTTCTGCACTTCGGCCAGCAGGTACTGATAGAGCGATTCCTCGCCTTTGATGCGGAGGATGTCGTGCGGGATGATCGGACCGCGGATGAGCGGGTCGCCGGCCTCGACGAAATCGCCGGCGTGAACCTGCAATTCCTTGTCCTGCGGGACGTGGTGCTCGCGCTCCATGCCTGTCTCGGACCGGACGATGATGGTCATCTTGCCGCGGCGCTTGTCGCTGCGGAGTTCGATGGTGCCGGAAATTTCCGCGAGCACGGACGGGTCCTTGGGCTTGCGGGCCTCGAAGATTTCCGTGACGCGAGGCAGACCGCCGGTGATGTCCATCGTGCCGGCGACTTCCTTGGGCTGGCGGGCCAGCAGGTGGCCGGCCTGAATGACCTGGTCGTTGAGCACTTCGATACGAGCCTTGGCGGGCAGGTAGTGGAAGTCGAGAATCTTGCCGTCCTCGCCGACAATGGTAACGCGCGGATGGCGCTCGCCCTTGTGCTCGATGACGACGAGTTTGCCTTCGCCGGCGCCCTTGCGCTCCTCTTCCATGCGGACGGTCTCGCCGTCCTCGATGTCCTCGTAGCGGACCTTGCCGCCTTTTTCCGCCAGAATCGGCGTGATGTGCGGGTCCCAGACAACGAGTTGCTGGCGCGGCTTGACCTTTTCGCCGTCGGCGACAAGGACCGTAGCGCCGTAGGGGACTTTGAACTTCTCCAGCTCGCGGCCCTTGAGGTCGACGATGGAGATTTCGCCGTTGCGCTTGAGGGCGATCTTGCGGACGGTGCCGTCGAGGTCGGTGACGGTGACGGCGTTGATGTCATGGTGCTGGACGGTGCCGGCGCCCATGGACTTGATGTCGTTTTCAATCAAGCCGCCCTGGGCGACGCCGCCGGTGTGGAAGGTACGCATGGTGAGCTGCGTGCCTGGCTCGCCGATGCTCTGAGCGGCGATGATGCCGACGGCCAGACCCTCTTCGACGATCTGGTTGGTGGACATGTCCACGCCATAGCAGGCGGCACAGATGCCGCGCGGGCTTTCGCAGGTGAGCGGGCTGCGCACGCGGATGGTGTCCAGCTTCAAATCCTTAAGCTGATCCGCGATCCGCGTAGTGATGACCTGATTTTCTGCGACGATGACTTCGTCGGTGATCGGATTGCGGACGGTGTCGCGGGCGGTGCGCCCGATGACCATGTCCTTTAATTCGACTTCGACGGTTTCGCCCTTGTAAATCGTGGTCTTGGTCAGGCCGTTAAGGGTCTTGCAGTCCAGTTCGTTGATGATGACGTTCTGGGCCACGTCGGCCAGTTTGCGGGTGAGGTAACCGCTGTCGGCGGTCTTCAGAGCCGTGTCGGCCAGACCCTTGCGGGCGCCGTGCGTGGAAGAGAAATACTCCAGCACGGAAAGACCTTCACGGAAATTCGCCTTAATCGGCGTTTCGATGATTTCGCCGCTGGGCTTGGCCATGAGGCCGCGCATGCCGCCGAGCTGTCGCATCTGATCGACCGAGCCGCGGGCCTTGCTGGTGGCCATCATGTTGATGGGATTGAGATACTTGAGGTATCCCTTTGCCTGGGCGACGTCCTTGCCGACGGGCTTGCCCTCGTCGTCGCGGTAGTCGTTTTCCAGGCCGGTCATCAGGTCGTCGGTGACCAGCTTGCGGGCGTGGCCCCAGAGGTCAAGAAGCTGGCTGTAGCGCTCCTGGTCGGTGATGGCGCCCATGCGGTAGTTCTTTTCGATCTTGTCGGCTTTCTTCTGACCGTCTTCCAGGATCGTGGCCTTGGAGTCGGGCGTACGGATGTCGGTGATGCCGAAGCTCAGGCCGGCCAGCGTGGAACGGCGGAAGCCCAGGGCCTTCATGTCGTCCAGCAGCGAAATCGTCGCGGGACGGCCGAGGGCGGCATACGTATCGGCGATGACGCGGCTGCCGCCGGCGCTGGTGAGAGCGTAGTTATAGAACGGCATCCGCTTGGGAAGGATGTCGTTGAAGATGCAGCGGCCCACGGTGGTGATGACGACTTTGCTGTCGAATTTGGCCGGGCGGGGCTGCTCGACGTAAGCGGGATTCTTCCGCTTGCGCTGAATCTGAATCATCTTCCAGGCTTCGTCAGCGATGGGTTGCGGGCCGGATTTTTCGCCGGGGACGACGTGCGTCCGGTCGCCCAGGCGCACGAAGATGCGCGTGTGCATGGCGATCTTGCCCAGTTCCAATGCCAGCAGCGCTTCGCGCGTGTTGTTATAGATGGAGTATTCGCCGCGGTCGCCTTCGCGATCCACGGTCAAATAATAAATCCCCAGCACGATGTCCTGCGACGGCGCGATGATCGGCGTGCCGTTGGCGGGGGAGAAGATGTTATTCGGAGCGAGCATCAGGACGTGCGCCTCGGCCTGGGCTTCGACGCTCAGGGGAAGATGCACGGCCATCTGGTCGCCGTCGAAGTCGGCGTTGAAGCCTTTGCAGACCAGCGGGTGAATCTTGATGGCGTTGCCTTCCACCAGGACCGGCTCAAACGCCTGGATGCCCATGCGGTGAAGCGTGGGGGCGCGGTTGAGCATGACGGGGTGCTGGTAGATCACCTCTTCGAGGATGTCCCAGACCTCGGGGTCGCGGCGCTCGAGCATCTTTTTGGCGGACTTGATGGTGTCGGCCAGGCCATGCTCCTTGAGCTTGCGGATGATGAACGGCTGATAGAGTTCCAGGGCGATCTTCTTAGGAAGGCCGCACTGGTGAAGCTTGAGTTCCGGGCCGACGACGATGACCGAGCGGGCCGAGTAATCGACGCGCTTGCCGAGCAGGTTTTCGCGGAAGCGACCCTGCTTGCCCTTGATCATGTCCGTCAGGCTCTTGAGCGGGCGATTGCTGCTGCCCAGTACGGGGCGGCGGCAGCGGCCGTTGTCGAAGAGCGCGTCAACGGCCTGCTGGAGCATGCGCTTTTCGTTGCGGATGATGACCTCGGGGGCGTTGAGGTCAACCAGCTTTTTCAGGCGGTTGTTGCGGTTGATGATGCGGCGGTAAAGATCGTTGAGATCGCTGGTGGCGAAGTTGCCGCTTTCCAGCAACACCAGCGGGCGCAGGTCGGGCGGGATCACCGGGACCACGTCCATGACCATCCACTCCGCCTTGTTCTGGCTGCCGCGAATGGCTTCGACCATCTTCAGGCGCTTGGTCAGGTCCTTGATCTTCTGCTTGCTGTTGGTCTTCTCGATGTCGCGGCGGATTTTCTCCGCCTCGGTGTTCAGGTCGAGGGCCATCAGAAGCTTCTTGATGGCGTCAGCGCCCATCTCGGCTTCGAACTCCTCGCCGTATTTTTCGTACGCGCCGCGGTATTCGTCCTCGGTGAGAATCTGCTTCTTCTTCAGCGGCGTCTTGCCGGGATCGGTGACGACGTAGTCCTGAAAGTAGACGATCTTTTCGATGTCGCTGGTCTTCATGTCCAGCATCGAGCCGAGGCGGCTGGGAAGCGCCTTGAAGAACCAGATATGGACGATCGGGGCGGCCAGGTTGATGTGGCCCATGCGCTTGCGGCGCACGCGCGAGTGAGTCACCTTGACCTGGCAGCGGTCGCAGATGATGCCCTTGTACTTGGTGCCCTTGTATTTGCCGCAGGAGCATTCCCAGTCGCGCTCGGGACCGAAGATGCGCTCGCAGAAGAGGCCGTCTTTTTCGGCGCGATAAGTGCGGTAGTTGATCGTCTCCGGCTTTTTGACTTCGCCGAAGGACCAGGACCGAATGTCATTCGGGCTGGCCAGTTGAATGCGAACCGAGCCGTAGTCGTTAATCCGATCGTAGACGCTTTCAGCCATGATGGTCTTCTTTCTCTCTGATAGACAAACGAACTTACATCAAATCCGCGTCCTCATCTTCCCTGGCGAGGCCCTTCTTCTTCTCAAGCTGGATGTTCAATCCCAGCCCGCGGATTTCGTTGCAGAGGACGTCGAAGCTGACCGGCGTGCCGGCTTCCAGGGTGTTGTTGCCTTTGACCATGCTCTCGTAAATCTTGGTGCGGCCCTCCACGTCGTCGCTCTTGACGGTGAGGAGTTCCTGCAGGACGTACGAAGCGCCGTAAGCCTCCAGGCCCCAGACTTCCATCTCGCCGAAGCGTTGGCCGCCGGTGCGGGCCTTGCCGCCCAGGGGCTGCTGCGTGATGAGCGAATAGGGGCCGGTGGCGCGGGCGTGAATCTTGTCATCCACCAGGTGATGCAGCTTCATCATGTAAATGTAGCCGACCGTGGTGCGCTGCTCAAACTTCTCGCCGGTGCGGCCGTCGCGAAGCTGAAGTTTTCCGCCCCAGGGCATATGGGCGTCAAGTTCTCGCTCGGCGATGGGTAGGTGGGATTTCTCCCGGTCCTTGCGGCGCGTCTTAATAGCGGCATTGGCCTCCTCGATGGCCTTGTGAATCTCGTCCTCGGTAGCGCCGTCGAAGACGGGCGTAACCGCCTGGAAACCCAGGACGGCCGCCGCCCAACCCAGGTGCGTCTCAAGAATCTGTCCGACGTTCATACGGCTGGGCACGCCGAGGGGATTCAGCAGGATGTCGCAGGGCGTACCGTCCTCAAGGAACGGCATGTCCTCTTCCGGCACGATGCGGGCGATGACGCCCTTATTTCCGTGACGGCCGGCCATCTTGTCGCCGACTGACAACGCTCGCTTGGTGGCGACATAAACCTTAACCATCTCCAGCACGCCGCTGGGAAGCTCGTCGCCGCGCTTCATGTGCTCCATGCGGCGATGTTTTTCCTTGAGGACGGCCTGGACGCGCGGCCAGAATCGGGAGTGGGTGTTGAGGCCCTGCTCCTTGCCTTCCTTGCCGCCCTTGATCCAGTCGGCGGTGAACGATTCGATCTGCTCGAGGATGACGTCCACGTTTTCGCTCTGGCCGACCTTCTGGCGCGTGGACGGGTCGATCATCTGCTGACCCGTCACTTCGTTAATCTCGGCCACCATCTGCTTGAAAATGGAGATGGCCTTCTTGTTCATCTCTTTTTCGTAACCGTCGATGTCCTTCTTGAGCGCCTTCTTCTGGTCATCGCTCATGTGCATGCGGCGGCTGAAGCGTGAGGCGCCAATGACCACGCCTTCTTCGCCGGCGCGGCCGAAGATCGCGTGCAGCAGTTTCTCTTCCGGCGTCAGTTCGCTCTTGCTCTTGGGGGCGATCTTGCCGACGAGGATGTCTCCCGGGAAGACGCGCGTGCCGACGCGGACAACGCCGTTTTCGTCGAGGTTGGCGAGGGCGCGCTCCGACACATTGGGAATATCGCGCGTGAATTCCTCGCGACCCAGCTTGGTCTCGCGGATTTCCACGTCGTATTCCTCGATGTGAATGGAGGTGAAGATGTCTTCCTTCACCAGCCGCTGGCTGATGACGATGGCGTCTTCAAAGTTGTAGCCGTCATAAGTCATAAACGCGACCAGCACGTTGCGCCCCAGGGCGAGTTCGCCCAGCTTGGTGGCGGCGCCGTCGGCGATGATCTGGTTCTTCTTGACGCGCTGGCCCTTCTTCACGATGGGCTTTTGATTCAAGCACGTGCGCTCATTGAGGCCGGTGAATTTACGCAGGACGTATTCATCGGCGTTGTCGATGAGAATGCGCGAGGAATCGACGTAAGTGATGACGCCGGCTCGCTCGGCGCGGACGACCATACCGCTGTTCTGGGCCACGGGCCGTTCCAGTCCGGTCGCGACGACCGGGGGATCAGCGCGCAGCAACGGCACCGCCTGGCGTTGCATGTTGCTGCCCATCAAAGCGCGGTTGGCGTCGTCGTGTTCAAGGAACGGAATCAGAGCGGCCGAAACCGAAACGGTCTGCCGCGGGCTGATGTCCACGTACTGAACTTCCTTGCTCGAGACCGAAGCCAAATCGCCCTGCACGCGGGCCAAAACCAGACCCTTGCGCAGGTGATGATCCTTTTCCACGACGTCCGGCGGAGCAAGGATGCTCTTCATCTCTTCGTCAGCGCGAAGGTATTTCACTTCGCCGTTGACTTTGCCATCCCGCACGACGCGGTAGGGGGTGATGAGGAAGCCGTAATCGTCGATGTCGCTGTAAATGGACAGCGAGGCGATCAGACCGATGTTGGTGCCTTCGGGCGTTTCAATCGGGCAGATGCGGCCGTAGTGGGAAATGTGCACGTCGCGCACTTCAAAGCCGGCTCGCTTGCGATTCAAGCCGCCCGGCCCAAGTGCCGACAAACGCCGCTCGTGGGTGAGCTGGCTCAGAGGATTGGTCTGGTCCACGACCTGTGACAATTCACCTCGACCGAAGAAAAAGTCGATGGAACTGCTGATGCTCTTTGAATTGACCAGTTCGGCGATGCGGGCCAGTTGCTCATTGGGGTCCTTGAGGCTCATGCGCTCCTGAACGGTGCGCTTGAGTTTGAGGAAGCCCTTGCGGAGTTCTTCCGAGGCCAGCTCGTCGATGGTGCGCAGACGGCGATTGCCCAGGTGGTCAATGTCGTCAACGTATCCTTCGCCTGAACGCAGCAGGAACATGTACTTCAGCGAATTGACCAAATCCTCGCTGCGGAGGGTCATCACCGTCTCGGGGACGTTCTGGTCAAATTTACGGTTGATGCGGAAGCGGCCGACGCGCCCGAGCCGGTAACGATTCTCGTCGAAGAATTTCTCCTCGAACAGCGTCTCCGCTTTATCGAGTTGCGGCGGGTTGCCGGGCCGCAGGCGGCTGTAGATGCGAAGAAGCGCGTTTTCGTGGCTGTCGGCGGCGTCTTCCGAAAGGGTATTGAGAATCAGGGGGTCGGCCACCTTGGTGACGCATTCCACGCTCTTGAGGTTGCTGGCCTGAATCTTATTGATGGCCTCGCCAAGCTGGGCACCGGCCTTGACCAGTTCCTCGCCGCTTTCGGCGTCGATGACGGCGGAGACGGCGTAATACGAAGGCTGAAGCTGCGCGACCTTGACGGTCTCCACGGGATAGAACTCGCGGATGATGGCGTCGGTCGTGCTGTATTTCTTATCGAGAGCGCGGAGGAACGTGGTCGCGCTCATCTTGCTGCTCTGGTCGATGCGGATGGCCAGCGCGTCTTTCTTGGTGACCGAGCATTCGATCCAGCTTCCGCGCTCGGGGATGACGCGGCAGCCATGCAGGGGGCGGTCGCCTTCCTGGACCTCAACGAGGAAGTCCACGCCGGGAGAGCGGTGCAACTGGTTCACGATCACGCGCTCAGCGCCGTTGATGATGAATTCGCCGCCGCCGATCATGATGGGGATTTCGCCGAGGTAGATGGAATCCTCGACGACCTCGCCGCGATCCTTGCGGGTCATTCGCACCTGGATGCGGAAGGGCATGCCGTAGGTCAGGCGCAGCGCCCGGCACTCGTCGGTCGTATAACGGGCTTCGGAGAGATCGTAGCTGAGGTATTCCAGCTTGAGATTGCCGTCATAGCTCTCAATGGGAAAGACTTCGCGCAGAAGACCTTCCAGACCGTCTGGTTTGCGCTCGGCGGGCGGGACTTCCTTCTGGAGGAATTTCTGATAGGCCTCGAGCTGCACTTCGATCAGATTCGGAATCGGCAAAGCGTCGCCGCGCTTGCTGTAATCGCGCACGTCGTGCACTGGCATGAGTTTATCCTTCTGGTCTAAAAGCACCGGTCGTGGGCTGGCGTGACGTGACGTATCGACAAAATGAGCCGCCTTACCATCGAAAAGCGGCTTGTTGTCCGGGCGCCGATCCTGACGCGCCCGGAATCTGTCCATTTATATTTGTCGCAATAGTCCACTTAGCGCCGGCCACATCGCTTTTGACGCGCAAAAAACGTGACCAGACCCCCACCGCCTCCAACGAGTCGGAAGGTATCTGGTCAAAAACGAAGAACTTTTTTTGCTCTGTTAGTCAAAAGTGACCACAGCATATTAGACAGCCGTCCCGGCGCTGTCAATGCTGTTCTTCGCATTTTTCTCGGGCCCAACCCAGGCCCGGAACGCCCTAAACGGGGTTCCGGGCTTGGGTTGCCCTGTTTTGGGACTACTTCAGTTCGACGGTCGCGCCCTGATCCTCCAACTCCTTCTTGAGCTTGGCGGCGTCTTCCTTGGAGAGGTTCTCCTTGACGGTCTTGGGGGCGGCCTCGACGAGGTCCTTGGCTTCCTTGAGACCCAGGCCCGTAGCGGCGCGGACGACCTTAATGGCGGAGATCTTCTTGTCCGCGGGAACAGCCTTGAGAATCACATCGAAAGTGGTCTTCTCTTCAGCAGCGGCCACAGGAGCAGCAGCCCCGCCACCCGCGGCAGCAGCAACAGCGACTCCGCCGGCGGCGGCTTCGATGCCGTAGGCTTCCTTGAGATAAGAGGCCACTTCAACGGCCTGCTTGAGGGTCAAACCGGACAGTTTGTCGCCCAATTCCTTGATTTCAGCAGCAAATTCAGCCATGACTCTAACTCCTCAAAAACATTGGGAGCGTGACGTGCTCCGACCGTGTCGATTTCGATCCCGTCGCATAGCCCGCCCCACATTGGAGCGGTTTAACCCGCCATTTGGCGATAGCCAATTGGCATCGGGGCTGTGCGAGCCGCCGGATCGGCAAAATAATCGTGTTTTAAGCGCTCGCCGCGGGGGCGGCTGCGCCTTCCTTCTCCTTGGCTTTCTCTTCGATCGTCTTGAGCACAGCGCCCAATCGGCCGCCGGGACCCTTGATGGCGCCGGCCAGTTTGCGGCCCGGACCCAGGATCATGCCCAGCAGATTGGCGACCGCTTCCTCGCGGGTGGGCAATTCGCTGGCGGTCTTGATGCCTTTTTCGCCGGTATAAAGTTCGCCGTCGAAGAAGAGACCGCGAATCTCCAGCTTGTCGTCCTTCTTCTTCTCCTCGAGCAGCAACCGGGCGATGTTGGCGATGGAGACCTGGCCGTGAATCACGGCGCTGGGGCCTTCCAGCAATTTATCGAAACCCGACAGCTTGGTCCCCTCGGTGGCGCGGCGGGCCAGGCTGTTCTTGACCACCGTCATGCGCAGGCCTTTTTCGCGCAGGCGGCGGCGCAGCAGGTTGTTCTTGATGCCGTCGATCCCGCGAGGGCTGATGACGGCGACGCCGTCCAGCGGCTTGAACTTGGTGACCAGTTCCTTGGTGATGAGATTTTTGACCTTCTTGCTCATGATTGTTCCGCCTTAAAACTGATTCATTCGGCCTTGAGATAAACCGCCGGGGTCATCGATCCCTTCAGCACGATCTTCTTGAGATAGACGCCCTTGCTGGTGGCGGGCTTCATCTTGCGGATCTGCGACATCATGGCGTGCACGTTGTCGATGATCTTCTGGTTGTCAAAGCTCATCTTGCCGACCACGCTGTGGATGTTTCCGCCCATATCGTTGCGAAATTCCACCTTGCCCGCGGCGTATTCCTTCACCGCGGCGGCGATGTCGGGGGTGACAGTTCCTGCTTTGGGAGACGGCATCAAACCCTTGGGGCCGAGCACTTTGCCCAGGCGGCCGACGAATCGCATCATGTCCGGCGTGGAAATGGCCACGTCGAAATCGCTGAAGTTTTCTTTTTCGATGGCTTGAACGAGTTCCTGCCCGCCGGCCCGGATAGCGCCCGCCGCGGTGGCCGCCGGCGCGAGATGCTCGGGGCAGAAGGCCACGACCCGCTTGGTCTTGCCCACGCCATGCGGCAGGCTGAGTGAACCGCGGATCATCTGATCGGCCTGCTTGGGATCGATGCCCAGGGAGAAAATCAACTCGACCGACTGGTCGAATTTCGGCGGCGTAAAGGTCTTGAGGACCTGAACGGCCTTCTCAATGGGCAGTGCCTCAGCCACTGCTTTGGTGGCGGATTCCCGATATCGTTTGGATCGTTTGACAATGACAGCCATGATGCGTCGCGCTCCAGTTCGGAAGCTCCCACTGTTGTCGGCCCGTGGTTCGGCCTTTTTTTACACTCAGCCTTCGACCGTAATCCCCATGCTCCTTGCCGTGCCCGCGATAATCCGTGCGGCATGATCTTCGTCAAAGGCGTTCAAATCCTTGATTTTCTGCTTGGCCAGCTCTTTGCACTGGGCCATCGTGACTTTGCCGATTTTGTTTTTATTCGGCTCGCCGCTGCCCTTTTCGGCTTTGACCAGTTCTTTGAGCAGCACCGAGGCCGGCGAACTCTTGATCTCAAACGTGAACGTGCGGTCCTTATAGACCGTGATCACGACGCCGACGACTTTCCCCTTGATATTCTGGGTGGCGGCGTTGAATTGCTGGATAAACTGGCCCGGATTGACGCCGTACTGGCCCAATGCCGGCCCAATCGGCGGCGCCGGCGTGGCAGTCCCGCCGGGGGCTTGAATCTTAAAGACGTTGCTGATTTCTTTCTTGGCCATGGCGCTCCAGACTGTCTAACCTATTGAATAAAGGGGGAGGATAATAGCAAGAGGTGGGGGGAGTAGCAAGAGTGAGGTTGTTCGTTCAAATGTTGCAGATCGGCGTCTGCCGGCTGATTATCTTGCCCCGAAAGCCGCGGGAACGCAGCCTCCGCGAAATTAGCGTTGCGTGATTTCCAATCGAGGGTGGCCATGCTCATCGCCGAAACCGATCGCCTGCTTCTGCGGCATTTCCACATCGTGGACGGCGAAGCCATGGACCGCGTCTTCGGCGACGCCGAAGTCATGCAATATAGTTCCGGCGTGCGGGATTCGGCGTGGGTGGGAGATTGGCTGCGCCGGTGCCTTGAGAATTACTACCAGAAATGGGGATTCGGGCTTTGGGCGGTCGTCGAGAAAAGCAGCCGCCAGACGATTGGGTTCTGCGGGCTCAGCCGATTCGAGGACATCGGTGGATCGCCCGAGACAGAGATCGGCTACCGCCTGGCACGCGCATTTTGGGGCCGAGGACTCGCGACCGAGGCGGCCCGCGCCGTGCGCGATTATGGGTTTGAATCCCTGGGGATGACGCGATTGATTTCGATCATCGACGCGCGGAACGCCGCTTCGATTCGCGTGGCTGAAAAAATCGGGATGCGGTTTGAGAAGGACGTGATTTTCCGGGGGTTGCCGAATCGGGTTTATGCGATGGCGAGATGAGCAGGACATTCAAATCCCGGCGTGGTCCTGGTTTTCAAACTAATTTGATTTGACAAATCAAATTAATAGTTTTATGGTCCCGTTCATGTTGCGGGCCGGGGTTGCAATCGTTCTGGACTGTTATCCGAGGATATTTTCTGCCTGCCACCGGCGGCACGTGCGAGACGAAAGCAGCGGTCGCACGATCAGCGCGCATCAGGCCGGCGTGCTGGATCACCTCGACGCGATTGAGCCAACCCATTTGCGCGAGTTGGCGGCGCATCTGGGGGTTACGCCGTCCACGATGTCGCTGACGGTGGACCGCCTGGAGCGCGGCGGTTATGTGCGGCGCTGGCGCGATCGGGCGGATGCGCGGTGCGTCAATCTCACGCTCACCCGCGCCGGCTCGCGCATCAAGGAGAAACAGAAGGTGCTGGACGAGAACCTCGTCGAGGCAATGCTGCGACGCGTGCCGCCCCCAGACCGCGCGGCGGCATTGGCCGGCTTGCAAACGCTCGCGCGGGCCGCCGGCGAAATGACCGCATTGGGGCAAGACGCCGCGGGCGATCGCGCGGGCCGGCGGCGCAGGGCGATATGAAGAGGTGGCTCGTGTATATCCTCGCGGCAGTTGTCGCCTGTGCGATTGTGATTCTGGCCATCGGATCGATGTTGCCCAGGTCGCATCGCGCGACGCGGATGGCGGAATTCAACCAGCCGCCGCAGGCAATATTCGCCGCCATTACCGGACCGCAGGATTGGAGGGGCGTGACCACAACCGATCTCACGCCGAGCGGCGGGACGAGGAGATGGCGCGAGCAATCCGGGCGCTGGTCGATCACCTTCGAGGAAGCGGAATCTGATCCGCCGCGCCTGTTTCGTTCTCGCATCGTCGGCGAGGATTTGCCGTTCTCCGGCACGTGGACGTGGCAAATCGCGCCAACCAAGGACGGCTGCACTTGCCGCATCACCGAGGAGGGAAGCGTGAATAATCCGTTCTTCCGGTTTGTGAGCCGGTTTATCATGGGACAGACAAGGACGATCGACGGGTATCTGGAGGCGCTGGGGCGGAAGTTTGGGGAGCCGGTGAAGATTGAGAATTAGCCGGCGTTGCCCGATGACCACCTATGCCGCCGCCTCTCCCCGCATCGTTTCCTCAAAATGCACCCCCACCCGCGCCAGCAGTTTCACGGCGTTGTCATGATAAATCTTCTGCAACACCGGGTCCGGCAGCGCCAACCCATTCAGTTGCGGCTGCTTATCCGCCGGCAAATCCGGATCGAGGATCGGCGCGGGCCCGGAGTAGGCGGTCTCCCAGAGCTTGCGGTGCGTCCACCAGCGGCTGGCTAGAAAGTCAAACCCGCGGCCGTCCTGGCTGACCTGGTCGGAGCCCCAGAGGAGGCGGTCCTGGTTGTGGATGACAAATTCACGCGCCGCGTCGCGGCGGGCGCTGATCTCGCGGGCCATCCAGCGCGTGGCGCTCATGTCCAGATAGAGATTGGGGAATCGATCCAACAATGATTGCAGGCGCGGCAGATTCTCCGGGTTGCCGCCGAAATGCGCGCCCAGCCACGGCCGGTCGATGTGGCGCGTGAGGGCGGCCTCCCACATGGCGTAGTGCTCTTCGCGGGTGCCGAACTTGGCGGGGTCGTATTTGCTGTTGTACCAGGTGTCGGGATCGCCGACGTGGGTCATAATCATCATGCCGCGCGCGACCGCTTCGTTAATCACCGGCTGCAACTCCGGCGAATCGAGGCGCAAACCGCTGCGCTGAATCGTCTGCGGGGCCATGTGAAACTTAATGACGCGGCTGCCCAGGTTATAGAACGCCTCGAGGCGGCGCAGCCAATCGTCAATGAACGCCGTCCGGTTGCTGTCGCCCAGGCCCTTCCAATTGGGCACGACGATGAAATTCAACCGGGCAGGATAGCGCCGCACCAGCGCAAGGGCCTCCTCCAGGGGAGTCATGGTCAGGAAGGCATCAATGCCATAGTGATCGGCCGCGGCAAACCAATCATCGGCATGCCGAGCGGCGAACAAGTGGCAATGCGCATCAATAACAATCCCCCGCACCGGCGGGCGCGGCAAGGGGCGGTGATAGTCCAAACCGATTCGATTGAATTCTTCGGGTGCGTCAGGCATGAAAGTATTGTAGCCACGCTCATTTGAAATCTGAGCGGAAAAAAATGAACGCCGAGACGCCAAGACGCCGAGAAGACAAAAACCTTGGAAAAACAAAACAACCCACGTTGAATTTCTTCTCTGCGTCTTGGCGTCTCTGCGTTCATACCTTTCCTGTCCCACGTCGAAGTGCTATTTGGTGCGGTCGCGCGTCGAACCTATAATCGGCAAATCGTGCCAAGCCATCACAGAGATGCCGCTGTATTGCGGTTGCTGGACGCCAATGCCAACCGGGCCAGGGAGGCCCTGCGCGTGATGGAGGATTATGCGCGGTTTGTGCTGGATTCAGAGGAGATTTCGCTCGCGCTCAAAACGCTGCGGCATCAATTGGCGGAAGCTCTCACCAGCGTTTTGCAGGAGGCGATATTGCATCGGGACACGCCGGGTGACGTGGGGAAGGAAAATAAAACGACTGGGGAGTTGACTCGCGGCGGGGTGGCCGATGTCGTGACCGCGGCGGGCAAACGACTGGGCGAGGCGCTGCGAGCACTGGAGGAATTCGGCAAGATTGGCGATCGCGGCGCAGCGGCGAAAATCGAGCGGGTTCGATACGCGGCGTACGACCTGGAATTGCGGCTGGCAAGGACCTTGCGCCCGGCCGATAAGTTCCGCGGGGTGCGTCTGTACGTCTTGTTGACGGAAAGCGTCTGCCACGGCGATTGGCTTACGACCGCGCGGGCCGCGCTCGCGGGCGGCGCGGATTGCATCCAACTCCGCGAGAAAACCCTTGAAGCCGCGGAATGGCTGCAGCGCGCAAAAGCATTGGCCGACGAATGCCATCGCGCAGGGGCATTATTTATCGTCAATGACCGGGTCGATATCGCCCTCGCCAGCGGGGCCGATGGCGTGCATGTCGGGCAGACCGATCTTCCAGCGTTGGAGGCGCGAAAACTGGTCGGGCCGGAGCTGATCGTGGGCGTGAGCACGCACAACGTCGCCCAGGCTCGCCAGGCAGTCTTGGATGGGGCCGATTATGTCGGCATCGGGCCGGTTTTTCCCAGTAAAACCAAGCCGCGCGATTTTCTGCCCGGGTTACCGGCCGCGAAGGAAGTGGCCGGGGCGATAAAAATTCCCGCCATCGCGATTGCGGGCATCGACGGGGGGAATGTCGATGATGTCTTAGCCACCGGCGTCAGCGGCGTGGCCGTTTCCAGCGCGGTCATCGGATGTGCCGATGTGAAAAATGCCGCCCGGGAATTGAAGGGGAGGATTGAAGCGTTCGCGGCAAAGTCTAGAATGGACCAAAAGCTCTCCCCGGGTTCGGGGAGAGGGAGCTAAGGCGACGCGTTCGCAAAACGCTCGCGGCAACGAAAGTGACGGTTGACACGGATGTCAGCGCCCGCCCTTGCACCGCCGTTTACCCCTACTCGACCCAAAGCACCGCCACCGGCGCCAGCGACGCCCAAGTCGCCGTCCTTTGTTTCCCACGCGCGATTGATCGGCATTTTGACCCTGGCCAGCCGCATCCTGGGAATGGCCCGCGAGTCAGTGATGTCGGCCTACTTCGGCGCCGGGCCGATTTCCTCAGCCTTTGCGGTCGCATTCAAAGTTCCCAATCTTTTCCGCAAGCTGCTCGGCGAGGGCGCACTATCGGCGGCATTCATTCCCCTTTATGCCCAGGCTCTTAAGACCGGCGACGAGGCAGCCGTTGAGGAAGCCAATCGGTTCGCGGCGGCAAGCGTGAGCCTGCTCGGAACGCTTTTGATCGCGCTTACGGTTGCCGGCGAACTAGGCTTGTGGCTTACCGCGCGCCTGATCGACTTGCGGCCGGAGAACATGCTGATCGTCAATTTCACCGCAATCATGCTGCCGTATGTCCTGCTGGTTTGCGGCACGGCTTTTTTGGGCGGCATCCTGCAGGTGCATCGGCGTTTTGCGCTGCCGGCGCTGGCCCCGGTGATTCTGAACCTGATTCATATCGCGGTGATTGTCGTTGGTGCTCGCATCCTGATGCTGGCTGCGGCGTCGGGAGAGCAGAAAGTCGAATTGCAGACGCGCCTGGCGTACTGGCTGGCGGTTTTTGTGCTGGTGGCCGGGGCGCTGCAGGTCTGGATGCTCCTGCCGGCGCTGCGCGCGGTGGGCTTCAGATTACAGTGGATCGGCCACTTCTGGACGCCGCAAGTGCAACGAATGTTGAAGTTGTCCGTGCCGGTGGCGCTGAGCGCGGGCGTGCTGCAATTGTCAGTGGTGATCGACACGTTGATCTCCATCTGCCTCACGCGCGGGCCGAATCCCGCCGAGCGCATGCACATCCTCGGCCGGGCGATTGCGTACCCGATGGCGACGGGGGCGGTCGCGCGCTTGAATTGGGCGCAGCTTCTCTACCAGTTTCCCCTCGGCGTTTTTGCCATCGCCCTGGCGACGGCTATCTTTCCGACGCTTTCGACCGATGCGATGGACGCCGACAAGACGCGCTTCAAAGCGGCGCTTCGTCATGGCATCGTCGTCACACTGCTAGAGGGTTTGGCCGCGAGCTTGGGATTGGTGCTGGTGCGCTATCCCGCCATTCGCTTGCTCTACCAGCACGGCGAATTCAAAGCCGCCGACACGGCATGGGTGGCGCTCTCAACTTGCTTCTTTGCCTCGGCCATCTGGGCGTTTTCCATGCAGCAGATTCTCAACCGGGCTTATTACGCACTGCACGACACGATGACGCCGCTAATTCTGTCCATCGTGACCATCGGCGTGAATACGGTGGTCGAGGTGCCGCTCGTTTTCACCAGGCTGGGCGAAGCCGGAATGGCCGCGGGGACGCTGGCGAGCTTTGCGGTTCAGGCGATCGTGATGCTGTGGATGTTGGACCGGCGCGTAGGGGGGCTGGGGCTTTGGCAGATTGGGAAATCAGTCGCCAAAATGGTCGCGGGATGCCTGGCGATGTTCATCGCCTGCAAAGCGGTGGAGCACATTCCCGGCTACCCGCGCGGCAAAGGCCAATTGGCGGCGATGGCCCAGTTGGCGATGTTGATGATCGCGGGAGGCGGAGCGTACCTGGGCACATGCTGGGGATTGGGATTGCGCTTGCGGTCCCGGGCCATTTCGTCAGATCATTAGCGCCGATTCCATATAAGAATCACACCGTCGCCGGTGCGTGCCCATTGCGTTGCGCTCGCGCTGAAACAAACTCGCAGTTGGGCTCCTCCGCCATGTAATCGCCGGTTTGGGAATACGCCCGTGCCCGGCAGCCCATGCAGATTTTGCTGAATTCGCATGCGCCGCATTTGCCACCCAATTCGGCTGAGCCGCGCAGATTCGCGAAGACCTGGCTGTCGCGCCAGATTTGCGGAAGGGGCGTGTCCTTAACGTTGCCGGATGTGACAGGGAGATAGCCACACGGGAAGACTTCGCCGGTGTGGGAAACGAAACAGACGGCTTGGCCGGCGAGGCAACCCTTGGTCATGGCAGTCATGCCGCCGCCCGGATGCCCACCTGGATGCGCACCGGGATGCCCGCCTGGATGTCCACCCGGATGTCCGCCGCCGTGACCGCTGCGCAGCGGCATCGGCCGCCCGCTGGCTTTGGCGCGCTGGATCATGACGCGGAAATAATGCGGGGCGCAGGTGGCCTTGAGGTGCATTTCGTCTTCCACGCTCTTGTCATAAATCCAATTGAGCGTCTGCTCATATTCCTCCGCATCGAGCATCACGCTTTTGTCCAGCGTCATCCCGCAGCCGACGGGGACGAGCATGAAAAAGTGCAGCGCCTCGGCATCCAATTCCTGGGCGAGGCGATAGGTTTCGTCGAGTTTGCGATAATTGTGCTTGGCGATGGTCGTGTTGATCTGCATCGACATGCCGGCGTTGCGCAGGGCTCTGAAGCCGACGACAGATTTTGCAAAAGCGCCCGCGCCGCGGAAGTGATCGTGGGTTTGGGCGTCGGGACCGTCAAAGCTGATGGAGACGCGCTGGAAGCCGGCCGCGACGATGCGGCGGGCGAGCGTGTTATCCACCATGGTTCCGTTGGTGGCCAGCGCAGTCGGCAGACCGACGGCTTTGGCTTCGGCGGCCAGTTCAAACACGTCCGGCCGCATGAGCGGCTCGCCGCCGGAGAAGACCAGAATCGGCCGGCCGGTTTCGGGAAGCGAGCGGATCATCGCCGCCGCCTGTTCGGTGGTCAGATCAAATTTGCTGAGCGCCTGCGAAACTTCCAGCCGCCGGCAGTGAATACACGCCAGGTTGCAGCCGGTCGTGGTTTCCCAAAAGAGCAGCCGGAGGGGCGGTGTGGTCGGCGGGGCTTTGACTGGCTCGGGCATGGGAGGCTCCTTTTTCTCTAATTCCGAACGTTTTTGGACAATCTGCCAGTGACAAACCGTGTGCCGTTACGGATTGGATTTTGACCCTTGATTCGCTGCCAAATCGATGGTGGCGGGCAACGAATTCGATAGGTGTCTCTCAATTCTGGGAAAAAAGTCCGGCCGCTTTCTCAAAACAGCAATTGCAGCGCCGGTTTGACCGGAGGCAGGCAGCCTGACGGCATAATTGAAGACCATTGCATTTGCCGCGCCAATTTATCGTCCGTGGCGCTGAGTTTGCATCAAGTGGCACAGCCATGCTGCGCCGTCGTCTTCTCATCATCGTTGGTCCATTGGTTTGCCTGCTAATGATCACGGCGATCATCGGCATCTGGCTGCTTGAAGGCACGCTGGCCAACATGGACTATGTCAACGACACGGTGATGGGGACCACCGACCAGGTCGCTGATTTCGTCAACGGCATCCGCGACACGCGCCGGGGAATTCATGAACTGGAACTGGGCCACAAATCGCAGGCGGCGCCGATGGGCGCGACGATGGCGCAGACGGCGCATCTGATGGAGACCATCAACGAGTCGGCCATCGTGCATCAGCCGGCGATCGCACCGGCGCTATTGGCCGTGCAAGGCCAACTGCCGGATTTTCAGCGCATGATCGCCGCACTGGCCGCCGCGCCCAATTCAACACAGTCGCAAATCGACGCCGCGATGTCCGCGGCCAACGCCATTGACGCCAACGCATCGCAGCTCGGCCGGCTTGTCCGTGACGAGGCCCATATGGAGCACCAGCGCCTTTCGGATCGACTGCGGCGGCAGGTCCTGATCCTTGCAATCGTATTCCTCGTGATGATCAATCTCGCCATCATCGCGCTGCTGCGCGCCGCGTCGATGATCCTTCGGCCCGTGGACCAGTTGGTGAAGGTGGCCCACGAATTGGGACAGGAACACTTCGAGGCGAGAGTCCAGATCGACGACGACAACGAATTCGGCCAACTGGCCGAGGCTTACAACCATATGGCGCAGCAGCTTCAGGCCAGCGAGCAGCGCAAGATGGAATTCCTGGGCCAGGTGGCCCTGACGATGAGCCATGAGTTGAACAACGTCATTAATATCATCGAATTACAATTGACGGTGCTGAGCAGGCGCGCCGGGGATAGCGAGCCGTTGCAGGCGCCGCTGAAGCAAATCCGCCAGAGCCTGGGGCGGATGACGGGTGTCATTGACGCTTTGCGCCATACGCGAAGGATTGTCTTGACGGACTATATGGAGGGGGTGAAAATGCTTGACCTACGCCAGTCAACTCAGGAGACCAATCTCGCCGAGGAGATGGCGCCGGCCGGGCCGAGACGCAAGTGCGACCCATGACCGAGGCCGGCCAACGTCATCCGCTTGCTCCCCATCTGGCGTGGTTCATTCATCTGCGCTGGATCACGGGTGTTGTCGTAACCGTGTCCGGCGCGGCGAATTGGCTCGCATTCCGTTGGCATCCTGACGCGGGATTGATCCTGGCCGTCGGGCTGGGAATTCTGGTCTACAACGCGCTCCTGTGGAGATCGCTGCAAAAATCTCTTCGATCGGACCGGCCGCGGCTACTCCGCCTGGCAGTGGCGCAGATGCTCCTCGACCTGGTTTGCCTGGCGCTGCTGGTCGCGTGGACAGGCGGCCTGCGAAGCCCGATTCTGGGGTTCTTTGTTTTCCACATGGTATTCGCGAGCCTGCTGCTCCCGCGCGTATTGGCCTACAGCAGCGCGCTCACAGCGATCGCATTCCTGGTGATTTCACTGGCGCAAAGCGGTCAGCTTCCAGATAACCGCGGCGACGCGATGATCCTGGTCGGCATGGGGTTGACGTTTTTGCTGACGGTCTCGCTGACCAATCACATCACGCGCGATCTTCGCCGCCAGCGCCGCAGGCTCGTGCGCCAGAATCGGCGCATCCGCCGCATGGCTCGCCACCTTCGCCTGCAGCAGCGGACGATGGTGCGGCAGGAGAAGATGGTTGCCCTGGGTCAGATGGTGGCCGGCGTCGCGCACGAGATCGCCAATCCGCTGGCCAGCATGGACAGCCTCTTGCAACTGGCGCAGCGCAAATCAGAGCGACTTACTCCCGAAACCATCGGCAAGCTGCGCGATCAGGTGGCGCGAATCCATGCCACCATCAACCAGATGCGCTCGATGGTGCATCCGACGGGCGGAGGCGAGCAGCCCGCGCCGCTGAACGACGTGGTCGCGCAGGCCGTGGAAATGGTTCGGCTCGACCCGCGGGCGCGGCGGCTGGGGATTCAAAAGATTCTCGGACCCGAAGTGGCCAGCGCCCTGGTTCGGCCGCAGGCGCTGCAACAGGTGGTAATCAACTTGCTGCTGAATTCGTTGGACGCGATCGCGGAAGTTCCCGAGCCGAAATTGATTATCCAGACGAGACTTGGCGAACGGGGATACGCCGTCGACGTGATTGACAATGGGTGCGGCATCAAGCCGGAACATTTAAACCGTTTATTCGAGCCGTTCTTCACAACCAAGCCGGTGGGAAAAGGGACGGGTTTGGGGCTGTCGATCAGTTACAGCCTCATCCAGCGGCAGGGGGGCTGGATCGACGTTCAGAGCCAGCTTGGCATGGGAACGACGATGACGGTGCATCTACCCGCACCGGCGGCGGCAGTCGTGAACAACGCCGCAATATAGGACGTCGGCCTATTCTACAGGTAATAATCCTCGACCCTCGACAAGCCGATCCCTCACCTTGGCGCAACCTTCCGTGAAGGCTGACGCGCCGAAGGAGTGGAGCGGTGCAATTGATTCTCTCTCGGTGGCCGCTGATTGCGGCCATTTCGTTGTTGTTGGTTGTTAGTGGATGCGGAAATGCTTTTGTCTCGCCCGCGCCGGTCGGGCCTGGAGCGGCCACGGAGGCCAACCTGACGCCGTGGCTCCCGACCGCGACGGCGGCCCAGCGAATGGGGTGGCTCATGGAGATCAATGTTCCCAGCGAGCAAGGCTCGTACGACACCTGGGGCCTGGCGGCGACGGAAGTGGCGCTTTCAGTAGAGGTCGACGTGCGGGGATGCGCCGGCACGGCCGAGGACTTCCGCGGCAAAGAGGTCATGATCGAAGGCAAAATGATCCCGCGCGGAGATCGGCATTTGCCGTTGCTGGTGGCCGACCGCATCGTTGCGGTTGACGAGCACGGCAATCCACTGCCTGACTCGGGGCGTCATATTGCCCATGCGCCCGACCTTGATCCGGTATCCGAGCAAGCCGACCCACTGATCGAATTTCAGGGGATACCCAACAAACCTTCCGGCCAGAACGTGACCGCGGCGGCGAATTAAAACAACCTTTTCGCGCCCACGGCCGCGCCTTGGCATCACATCTCCCGCATTTGGGGACAAGCACTCCAGCACATCACGCATCACGCGAGCACATCTTGTCCATGTAATCCTCCCGGCTACAATGCACCCGGCGGCGGCGCGAGGATGCGATCGCGCGCTGAAACATTCGGCCGAGTACCCAAGTGGACTAAGGGGACGGATTGCAAATCCGTTATTCGCCGGTTCGAATCCGGCCTCGGCCTATTGCCGCCGGGCGCGGCAATAGAAAGTGGAGAGAAGAAAGTAGAAGGTAGGCCAAGAGGGGATTCTTTCCGATCTACTTTCTACTCTCTACCTTCAACTTTCTCGTCGCGGCCAGCCGCGACGCGCCGCGATAGCTCAATTGGCAGAGCACCGGTTTTGTAAACCGGCGGTTATCGGTTCAAGTCCGATTCGCGGCTTTCTCCATATCTTTGGTGCGGACGATCAGCCGCCATGCTCGGCGGCGTGCGGAAAGGACGATAGTTCATGCGGAAATCTCTCAACGCGGCGGTGGCATTTCTAGTGCTTGGACCGGCGGAACTTTGGGCGCAAACCACTGCGCCTTCAGCGACAACCCCGCCGGCGATACTCGCCCAGGACACCAAGGGCACACCCGATGAGCGGGCCGATCAGCTTATCGCGGAGATGACCCAGACGGAGAAGATTCAGTTGCTCAGCGGCGGCCAGGGCGGGTATGCCACGCGGCCTATTCCGCGCGTGGGGATCAATGCCTTTGTCACCACGGACGGCCCCAACGGCGTTCGCAATGGTCCGGGCAATCCGACGCCGCGGGCGTGCGCATTTCCGTGCGGAGCGGCGCTGGCGGCGACGTGGAATCCCGATCTCGCGGCGGCGTATGGCAAGGCCATTGGCCTTGAAAACCGCGCCCGCGGCAGTAATTTCCAACTCGGGCCGGGGCTGAATATCTGCCGCGTTCCCGTGAACGGGCGCAATTTCGAATACTTCGGAGAAGACCCTTATTTGGCCTCGATCGTCGCCGTGAATTGGGTGAAAGCCTGCACGGCAACCGGCGCGGTTCCGACCATCAAACATTTCGCCGGCAACAACCAGGAGACCAACCGAAACTCGGTCGATGCGCAGATCGATGAACGAACCCTGAATGAGATTTATCTGCCGGCGTTCAAGAAAGCGGCGATGGAGGGCGGGAATATCGCGGTGATGTGCTCCTACAACCGCCTCAATGGCTCCTACGCGAGCAACAACGACTGGCTGCTCAATCAGACGTTGAAAAAGGCGTGGGGATTCCAGGGCCTGGTAATGTCGGACTGGGGCGCTTCGCACTCCACCAGCGACCTGGCCAAGGGATTGGATTTGGAAATGCCCAGCGGGGCGAATCTGTCCGTGCCGAAAGTCGAAGCGGCGCTGGCGGATGGAACCGTAACGCAGGCGAACATCGACGGGGCGGTGCACCGGATTTTACGAACGGCATTCGCCGCCGGCTGGCTGGACGCGGGTTTTGTGCAGAAAGATACGACGTTGCCGATGGATTCGCCTGACTCGGTGAAGACGGCGCTGGATGTTGCCAAGGAATCGATTGTGTTGCTGAAGAATGATCGCGACACGCTGCCGCTGGATCGAACCAAGGTGAAGACGATCGTTGTCGTCGGGCCTAACGCGACGGCCGCCGAAGGTGCGGTGCCCATCAACATCGGCGGCGGAGGCAGCGGCGCGGTGATGCCATTTGCGGAGCGCTTTGCCGATGCGGATTATTTGAAGGGGATCACCAATGCCGCAGGCGCGGGCGTCAAAGTCATCTATCTCCCGATGCCCGATGAGAACAACCCCGATTCATTCAATCTGCTGGCCAATGCGAAGACGGCGGCGGATGGAGAGGCGGGATTGACGTTGACGGTTGACGTGACGGGCGCCGGCGATCCGGTCCAAATCGCGCCGACCGTGCAGAAGACGATCAATACCACCTGGCAGATTGGCCAGTTGCCGTTCGGCGTGCCCGCTGGACGCGATGCGACATTTACATGGAGCGGCGTCCTCGCGCCGCCGGCCGATGGCGATTATGAAATCCGCAGCGCCGGTGGGCCGACCGTGACGATCGATGGCAAGACAATCGCCAGCGGCTCGATTCTTCACCTTCAAAAGGATCACGCCACGCCGGTCTCCATCCAATTGCAGGCGCTGGCGAATCCGCTCACAGGGCGCGGACGGCGCGGCGGCGGTGGCGGTGGGGGAGGGGGCGGTGGCCGTGGAAGAGGGCGGGCCATGCCGATGGTTCGCGTTGCCATTACGCCTCCACTGATTCCCGATCTTTCGCCGGCCAAGGATGCCGATGCGGCGATCTGCTGCGTGGGACTGAATAGAAACGTGGAAGCTGAGGGGCGCGACCGGCCGTTTGAACTGCCGGATATTCAACAGTATCTGATCACCTCTGTTTGTGCGGCAAATTCACATTCGATCATCATCAACAATAGCGGTGCGGGCGTGGGGATGACGAATTGGGCACAGGGCGCTGCGGCGATCGTTCATGCGTGGTATCTGGGACAGGAGGGAGGCATTGCCATTGGGCAAGCGCTCTTCGGCGATTTCGATCCTTCCGGAAGGCTTGTCTCCACGTTTGATAAGAAGTTTGAGGATAATCCCGCGTACGCGTACTACCCCGGCGCCACGCCGCCCGGCGGGACTTACGCGGTTGAGCCGTACACCGAGGGAATCTTCTACGGCTACCGCGGCTACGACAAAGCCGGCGCCGAGCCGATGTTTCCGTTTGGATTTGGTTTGAGTTACACGACGTTTGAACTAGCCAATATGACGGTGGAAAAAACCGGTTCGGATGTATCAGTGTCCCTTGATGTAAGAAACACCGGCCAGCGAGAGGGGGCGGAGGTCGTCCAGATTTATGTCGGCGAGCAGAATTGCCCCGTGCCGCGCCCGCTTCGGGAGTTGAAGGGGTTCACCAAGACAGACCTGCAGCCGGGGCAAACGGAGCGTGTCCGCATCGTTCTGCCGCATGATTCGTTCGCCTATTGGAGCCCGCAGCGGAAGGACTGGACGGTGGATTCTGGCAACACGTTCACCATCGAGGCTGCGGTATCGGAGCGAGATGTGAGGCTGAAGCAGGCGGTTACGGTTGAGTAGTGGATTGGCTTTCCGAAAGGCAAATCCCATAACTTGAACGGGCGTCGCGGAAATCCGCGACGCCCGTGAGTTATGAACTTCTCAGTAACCAGCCACTAGAACTGCATGATCACGTCCATGGCGGCAGTCAATTCCTGGTAGTCGCCGCCACCATCGTTGTGGCTGATGTTGTAGACCGGACGATCCGACCAGTCCTGACGAATCTCAGGCCGCAGTTGCAGCCACTGGAGGATGTTGTCGTTGGGGAACGGGTGGATATCCAGGCCGAAAGTGGCCTCATAGTAGTTGGCCTGATTGCCTGTAGTGAAGCCGCCCTGGTCGCGGTACCACTCGCCGCGGAGATTGGCCGTGAAGTACGAACTGAACTTATAACTTGCGTATCCGACGCCTCCGTACCACTGGGCGTTGGTATCAGGAGCGACCGCCCCGCCATGCGGGAAGTCGGAGTAGACGAAATCGCCGGTAAACGTCAACTGATCGCTGAAGGCGTAGCTCAGGATCAATTCCGGGGTCGTCCAATAGTCGCTGTTGTCGCCGGTGGCTTCGGGGCCAAACTCGATATTGAAAATACCCGACAACTTGGAGGTGATGCTGCTCTTAGCCTCGAACAGGCCGTCGATGGCGCCGTTGTTGTCCCTGGAGCTTTGGTTCCAGCCGCGAGTTATGCCACCCTCGAGAGTCAGGTCGTTGCCCATCAGCGCCTTGGCGAAGGTGTAGGAAGCGAGGATGCCGGTATTGGTGGCCGGAATGCCATAGAAGAAGCTATAGCTATGAGTAAAGAAGGCGTTGCCGGTTGGATTGATAACTTCCTGGCCCAAAAGAGCGACGAATTTGCCGGCCTCCAAAGTCAGACCCGAACCAACGGGAACGAGCAATGAGACGTTGGCCTGAACGATGTCGTACTGGGTTTCGGGATCTCCGGGCGGCCGGTTATCGAGAACGCCATCGGAGTGAATATAAGAATCATCCACGCCGTAGCCGTTCTCGAAGAGGAAGCCCCAGTCCCAGCTCTTGGTGGTGTCAATGGTCTTGGAGATGCTCAAATCAAGCTGATCGAGCAAACCGCGGTTGCTGTATTGGCCGGGGAAGGTCACATAGGTC